>JAFDBU010000179.1 GCA_019313095.1 Deltaproteobacteria bacterium
ATAACTTTAAGGAGGATGCGGAAAAGTTGTTGCCCGTGTCCTCCTTTTTTATTATCAAAATAAAAGCCTGCCGATGGCTGTGTTGCTTTGTCGAGATGGTCCAACGTTTTTATCTGGACAGCCAAATCCCATGTACTGGTTCGGCTTTATACTCAGTAATTAATTTTACTTACTTCTTTTTCTTTGCTTGCCCGAAAGAAAAAGAAACAAAAAGAAAGGGCAGCCAATCACTTGGCCCATCTTCGATGGTCTTCCCTGCGCTGCGCAAAATAACCGGGCGCTGTGAAACTCGCGGAGTTTATACCCCTTTGTGGGGTGCTCAAACAGTCCTCGCGCTTTTCCGGTTATTTTTGTCGGCAAATATACTACTGCCGACGATTGACAACGCTGCTCTGCTGCGTGAGATGGCTAAGCAAAACTATGTTAGGAACATCTATGGTTAGATGTTCTTCATGACAGCTAATTTACAGAGATTAAAACACAATTTAACATTTCAGGATAACATATGAAAATTCTCTCCGGCATCCAGCCTTCGGGGCAACTGCACATCGGCAACTATTTCGGCATGATGCTACCCATGATCCGCAATATGGAAAAGGGCGAGCTCTATGCCTTTATCGTGAACCTGCATGCCCTCACCACGGTGCACGAGCAGCAGAAACTGGCTGGAGGCACCCTGGAGGCTGCAGCAGACTTTATTGCCCTAGGGCTTGATCCGGACAAATGTATCTTCTGGGTACAGGGGGATGTGCCAGAAGTAACAGAGTTGACCTGGATACTTTCAACTCTTACCGCAATGGGACTTCTCGAGCGTTGTCATTCATACAAGGATAAGATAGCCAAGGGTATTGCCCCGAGCCATGGCCTGTTTTCCTATCCGGTACTGATGGCGGCCGACATCCTACTCTACCAGGCTGAAATTGTACCGGTAGGCAAGGACCAGAAGCAGCACCTGGAGGTTGCCAGGGACATAGGTATGCGGTTCAACCATGTCTTTGGTGAGACCTTTGTTATTCCTGAGTCGGCCATTGAGGAAAATGTGGCTACTGTACCCGGTATTGACGGTCAGAAGATGTCAAAATCATACCACAATACTATCCCGATTTTTCTGGAAGGTAAACAGCTGAAAAAGCAGGTCATGGCAATCAAGACAGACTCCACCCCGGTTGAGGAGCCAAAGGATCCAGCTACATGTAATCTCTATAATATTTTCAAGCTTTTTGCTCCGGCCGACCGGTTGGCCGAGGTTAGAAAACTTTATGTGGAAGGCGGTGCTGCCTACGGCTATATTAAGCTTGAACTTGTTGAGTTAATTGAGACGTACTTTCACAATGCCCGGCTAAAGCGGGCTGAACTTTTGCAGGATAAAGAATCCCTGCGGAAAATTCTGGCACATGGAGCTCTTAAAGCACGGGAAAAAGCAGCCCCAACCCTGGACCTTGTAAGGCAGAGGGTGGGGCTCAAGTATTGAACATTTTAAAATTTAAGATTGAAGAATGGTTGTAAACATGATGCCATTTACTCATGCATTCTAACGTTTCATTAAATCTTGGATTTTCAATCTCTCTGTCAATCGTCGTCATGGTTTGTTTGACGACAAATTTTTAATTTTAAAAATCCAGCAGTTCGACCTCAAAGACCAGGGTTGAATTTGCTGGGATCGGTCCCCGGCCTCGCGATCCGTATGCCAGGTCAGGGGGAATGATGAGGATTCTTTTTTCACCTTTGGTCATATCAAGCAGGGCTTCATCCCAACCCTTGATCACTCTGCCTGCACCAACCGGGAATTGTATAGGATCACCTCGGTCGACCGAAGAGTCGAATTTGCGGCCGTCCAGAAACATCCCGGTATAATGGGCGCTTACCATGTCACCGGGGCGTGGTTTGACATCGCTGCTGCCCTTGGCAACTATTTCATACATCAAACCTGAATCCGTGGTTTTAAGGTTGGGCCATTTTTCTTTTATAACGGCCATGTCTTTTGTCTGGCGCTCCTTTTCCAGGGTTAATCTGCCTTTTTCCCTTTCATTCAGAAGTTTGTCGAATGATTCCTGGTCAGCCTTGAATACTTTTGCTTTATCACCAACCCTGATAATTTCAATGCGTGTTATGGTGTCTCCTTTCCTGATGGCATTGACCACATCCTGGCCTTCAATAACATGTCCGAAAACCGTATGCTTGTTATCAAGCCAGGGAGTCGGAACATGGGTGATAAAAAACTGGCTGCCGTTAGTTCCAGGGCCTGCATTTGCCATGGAAAGGATCCCGGGACGGTCATGCCGCAGGCTCTGATCGAATTCATCCGGGAACTTGTAACCGGGGCCGCCTGTGCCGGACCCCAGTGGGCAGCCTCCCTGGATCATGAAATTGTCAATTACCCGGTGAAATTCAAGTCCGTCATAAAAACGGCCGCTGGTTCTACCCTTGGAGTCGTTGAAATTCTTGGTGCCCTCAGCCAGGCCCACAAAATTTGTAACTGTCAGCGGTGTTTTTTCAAATTCAAGTTGAACGGTTATGTCACCTTTTGAGGTCATAATTTTTGCATACAATCCATCATCAAGTTGTGTTTCAGCAGCCATGAGATCCCCTTTTGTGCTGTTGCAGAGTGCAGTTAAAATTATAAAAATAGCCACGATGTAGTGTTTCATTATTTCCTCCTTGTCGATTCGGCAGTATAGCCTAACTAATTAGCCTGCTTTGTCGGTAAAAAATTATCACATCAATCATAAAAAATGTCTAATCAGCTTTATGCATGAAATGTTTGCTTTGCTTACAAAGCCTTATGCCTGTTGTCAAGGAAAACTGAACCTGAAATCCCATAATTATATTGACGAAAAAGGGGAATAAGGGTTAAATGACACGAT
>JAFDBU010000180.1 GCA_019313095.1 Deltaproteobacteria bacterium
TCATTTTCAAAGGTCTGGTTAATTTTGTTGTTTATGCTGCATGTCTGCATTTATCGGTTTCTATTTTGTGGTTTCGAGCCGGGTAACAGCGGGAGCGCCGGAAAAATATTTGCCGGTGCCCCCACTGCAGGAGGATAGAACTTGCTTGTAGCTATCCGACCGCCTCTTCATCCTTTTTCCAGGTGTAGAGTATCGGCAGACGGTAAAGGATGAATCTATAGGTGACTATGTAAAGTGAATAGACCGTGATGCAGATTACCACTTCCCGCCAATGCGGAATTTCCTGGTACAGTTTCCAGTTGAAGGTGATAAGTGCAGTGTTCAGTCGGTTCAAGGCAATGCCGAGAACAGCTAACAGGGCCGCAAAACGGGCCAGGCCTGCCATATTGTTTCTGATGGAAACCGTAAAGAGAATCATGGGCAGGATAACCCCAGCCGTCATCTCCAGCATGAACCATTGCCCCCAGCCGCTGGCAAGGTAGCCCCAGTCACCATCATGTGCAATGGCAATAACTTTGATGACCAGATAAGTGATCAGTGCCAGGGTTGCACCCTTTGCCAATCCCAGGGTGAGGCGGTCCAGGTTGTCGAGAAAATTTCTGTCAGCCCGCCAGGCCATGGTTTTTTTACAGATTGTACTCACGACGATGAGCATACAAAGACCGGCAAAGATAGATGAACAGAAGTAATGGAACCATTGAAATGGGGCTGAGTACCATAATGGATGGACTTTACCCGGGGCATAGGTGAATAATGCTCCCAAAGCTCCCTGGTGAAGAGTCGAGAGAATGATGCCGGCAATGGTCAATCCAAGTATGATACTCTTGACGAATGTTTTCAGTTTCGGCATTCCAGCCCATTCGGCAAAGGCCGGGACCAGTTCCGCAACCTGTACAGATAGATAGGTTGCAACATGCCAGGCAACCAGGAACAGGACGGCGGCAGGTCCCAGCGAAACGAACATGGGATAGATCAGGCGCCAGGGCTGTCCAAGATCGACCTGCAGAAAGATGACAGCAAATAAATATCCCAGCAGGCCGTTCAGCAGGGCCAAACGTTCAATGGGTTTGAAGTCATGACGACCGAAGACTTCAACAGTGGTACCCAGCATGAACCCTGAAGCTGATAGGGGGACCATGGTGAAGAGCCCCCAGCCGAGAAAGAGACCCCAGGGATAATCATAGGAACTGTGCGTCACATAGCCGAGACCGAAAATAAACCTCGAAACTGTTACATAGCCGCCAAAGGTAAAAATTACAGCCAGGATCCAGTTGAAAGGATTGCGGATTGCCTGAGCCAGGTAGTCACTTAAACTCAGCCCCAGGAGAAGTTTATCCTTAATGCTGAACCGTCTACTGTCAGGGCTAAAATGCGTAGCCACGGGAATTCTCCCTTTTGCGATAAGTGTTTTCATTCTCTCCATTCCTCCTGTTATTTCTCTGATTTTTCTTTTTTGTTCTGTACGTCTTTCCGGGTGGCCAGCAGGTGGAATCCTGCAAACAGAGCAGGCCAGATAGTCAGCACCATGGGAACAACTGTCAGGAATTCCTTGACATAGGAGAGAATTGGTTGGGTGCCAAGATCAGTATCAAATCCTACCTGGTCAAAGGGAGCACTTGAAAGGTACATCCAGGAAGTTCCTCCGACTTCGTTTTCACCGTAAATGTGATCTTCATAACGATCCGGATAACTTTCTATTCTTTGGTGGCCTATTTTGATAAGATCCTGCCGTCTTCCAAAGGTAAGGACCTCTCGCGGACATGCTTCGACGCAGGCTGGGGGACGCCCGAATTTAAGCCTGGTGTCGTAACAGAAAATACATTTTTTGATTACCGGATTTAAAACACTCGAGTAACTATAGGCCGGAACATAAAAGGGGCAGGCAATCATGCATGTGCGGCAGCCTACGCAAACAGTGGGGTCATAAATTACTGCTCCCTCCGGTGTCTTGGTGTATGCTTTGACAAAACATGAGGTAAGGCATGCAGGCTCATTGCAGTGATTGCATTGGATTTTACGGAAAAGCGGGTGGTCCTGACCAGGAATTTCATAGCGGTTAACTACAGTATAAGCTCCTTCACTGGTCCTGCGCTTATGGTCCAGTACGGACAAGTCATCAAAAGCCTGGGCCGGGGCGGGAAGACCCTGTTCCTTATTGCAGGCAGCTTCGCAGCTTCGGCAGCCGACACAGCGCGTCAGGTCGACCAATACACCCATAGCCTCCGGATAGCCGCCAAATGTGGTTGAAGCCTTTGCATTTTTGCTTTTGCCTACTACCGAGGCAGCAACTCCTCCGAGTAAGCTGCCTTTCAGGAATTTTCTTCGGTTCATTGCTCTCATTATCGTCTCCTTCTTTTTAGGCTGAAAAATAGTATCACTTTCAGTGGTTTTTAGTGACCACCGCCAACAGGTTTGGCACCTTCCGGCGGCGTATAGCTTCCGGCATGGAAAAATTTGTCACCAACATCTGTGCGTGCATGGCAATCCTGGCAGCCGTTTGCCACACCCATTTCTGCATGACAATTCATGCAGCGGAGGTGATATGCTGCTTTCAGTCCTACCTTATCGCGATGATACAGAGTATTGTCAGCGTCAATTGTGTTGAGATAATCAGCTTCGAACCTGTTGCTGGGATGGCAGCCCTGGCAGGAAACCTCATCAGTTTCACCGCTTTCGGCATGGCATCTTATGCAGTTTTCGTCTTCGATTTCAGTGCCAAGGGTATGGTGATGGCAGACTGCACATTTGGCATCGGTAATTTCTTCGTGCATGGCATGATCAAAAGAGACCGGTTCATACAACTGGGCCAGTGAATTTATTTCAACTTCATCAGGCCCTTCACCGGCCACGGCAATGGTGGTGTAGGTAGAGA
>JAFDBU010000181.1 GCA_019313095.1 Deltaproteobacteria bacterium
GTTCAGAGCACAAAAAGGACAGTGACTATCTTGCCCTGGTGCAATCTGAGGATTTACTGCATTTCGGCCTGATTCCTGAACTGATGGGGCGTCTTCCGGTCATTGCCACCATGGAGGAACTGAATGAAGATGATTTGGTCCGCATACTGCTTGAGCCCAAAAATTCTTTGACCAAGCAGTATGAAAAACTCTTTGCATTTGACAACATCCGGCTGCGGTTCACAGAAGGTGCGTTGCGGGCTATAGCCCGTGAAGCATTAAAGAGGCAGGCAGGTGCCCGTGGATTGCGTTCCGTAATGGAAAACGCCATGCTCGACGTAATGTATGAACTGCCATCAGAGCCTTCTGCCCGTGAATGTGTTATTAGCGAACAGGTCATTTTAAGCGGAGACTACCCAGTTGTCCTGTTCGAGAATTCGGAAAAAAAGAAAAGCGCTTAAAGCGAAGTAATTATGAGTGATTCAGATAATAAAATTTATCCTTTAATGCCCCTGCGGGATATCGTAGTATTTCCACACATGGTGGCACCATTGGTTGTTGGACGCCAGAAATCCATTAAAGCCCTGGAAAGTGCCATGTCCCAGAAAACGGAGATTTTTCTGGTTACCCAGCAGGATGCCAACGATGATGAACCGCAACCGGAAGCATTGCACACTGTCGGGACCATTGCTGTCGTAATGCAATTGCTCCGTTTACCGGATGGAACTATAAAGGCCCTTGTAGAAGGCAAGAAACGAGGCCGGATAGTTTCCTTTCAGCCTCAAGCAAATTTTATGGCGGCCGAAATAGAGGAGCCTCCTGAAACAGAGAACGATGGTCCGGAAATAATTGCCTACATAAGGGAGATTAGGGCTGCCTTTGAGGAATACGTCAAGACGAACAAAAAGGTTCCTAAAGAAGTACTCAAATCCCTTGGATCCATAACCGATCCATCCCGTTTTGTCGATATCTCGGTTTCGCATCTTCATCTCCAGACTAACGAAAAACAGGAGATATTGGAAGTTTTTTCCGTGCTGGGGCGTCTGCAGATCACCTTGGAATTTATCCAACGTGAGATAGAGATTGCCAAACTTGAGTATAATATCCGCTCCAGGGTCAAAAAGAAGATGGAGAAAACCCAAAAGGATTATTATCTCAATGAGCAGATGCGTATTATACAGCAGGAGATGGGCGGCGGTGAGGAAGATGGCAGCGGGCTTGCTGAACTTGAAAAGGCCATCAAGGAGAAAAAACTGCCCAAGCATGTCTCTGCCAAGGTTAACCAGGAATTCAAGAAGCTGAAATTCATGCAGCCTATGTCTGCAGAGGCTACGGTGGTCAGAAATTATATTGATACCATTCTCAGCCTTCCCTGGTATGAACGTACCAAGTCAAAAATAGATATAGGTGAAGCCGAGACCATCCTTGAAGAAGACCATTACGGCTTGAAAAAGCCCAAGGAAAGGATAATTGAATATCTTGCCGTCCAAGCCCAGGTCGAAAAGATTAAGGGGCCGATTCTCTGCCTAGTGGGTCCTCCCGGTGTCGGCAAAACATCACTGTGCAAGTCCATTGCCCGGGCAATGGACCGCAAGTATATAAGACTTTCACTTGGCGGAGTCCGGGATGAAGCAGAAATCAGAGGACATCGGCGCACCTATATAGGGGCACTGCCGGGCAAGATCCTGCAGTCAATGCAAAAGGCCAAGGTTATAAATCCGCTGTTCTGTCTTGATGAGGTCGACAAGATGAGTATGGATTTTCGCGGTGACCCGGCATCTGCGCTTCTTGAGGTCCTTGATCCGGAGCAGAATCACTCCTTTAATGACCATTACCTGGATCTTGATTATGATCTTTCCGACATCTTCTTTGTTACAACGGCAAATAACCTGCATGCCATTCCACCACCGCTGCAGGATCGTATGGAAATCATCAAGCTCGATGGTTACACTGAAGAAGATAAACTCAGAATAGCACAGGGATTTCTTATTCCTAAACAGCTTGAGGCAAACGGCTTTAAACCGGATGAGATCACTTTTAATGAAAGGAGCATTCAGGAGATCATCAGAAGATATACCAGGGAGGCAGGAGTACGTAACCTTGAACGAAATATTGCCTCGGTGTGCCGGAAAGTTGCCAGGGAAAAGTTGAAGAAAAAAGAGATCGGGAAAAAGTACAGGATAACCGCAAAAACCATACATCGGCATCTTGGTATCCCCAGGTTCCGGTATGGTCTGGCTGAAGAAAAAGACGAGGTAGGTCTTTCAACCGGCCTTGCCTGGACTGAGGTTGGCGGTGAATTGCTGCAGATTGAGACGACCTTGATGCCGGGTAAGGGCAAACTTACTATTACAGGTAAACTTGGGGATGTCATGCAGGAGTCTGCCCAGGCAGCTTTAAGCTATGTGCGATCCAGGGCCCTGCGCCTGGGATTGTTGCCTGATTTTTATCAGAAACTTGATATCCATGTCCATGTTCCGGAAGGAGCTATTCCCAAGGATGGACCTTCAGCAGGAATTACCATTGCAACTTCCATGGTCTCAGCGTTGTTAAAAATCCCTGTTAGGCGTGATATAGCCATGACAGGGGAAATAACTCTGCGGGGCAGGGTGCTGCCTATCGGCGGTCTGACGGAAAAACTGCTTGCGGCCCGTCGGGGCAATATAAAACACGTACTGATACCCAAGGAAAATGAACGCAACCTGAAAGAAGTACCGGTACGGGTACGCAAGTTACTGAAAGTAGAACTGGTTGAACATATGGATGATGTGCTGCGGAAAGCATTGGTGGTCAAGGAAGGATCATCGCTTTTTACCGAGGTGCCGCTTGACTCCGTTAGTACTGATATTACTGCATCATCTCATAATGTGCCTCATTAAGAATAAAGAAATTTTTAAAAGTTTTTTACTTGACTTAATCAAGGACTAACTGTTATTAAAACGCTTCTATTGACGGAGGGCGGGTAGCTCAGTTGGGAGAGCATCGGCCTTACAAGCCGAGGGTCACAGGTTCAAGCCCTGTTCCGCCCACCA
>JAFDBU010000182.1 GCA_019313095.1 Deltaproteobacteria bacterium
GTAAGGGAAACCATAGGGGCGGAACGGTTTCAGGAATTGAAACTGATGCGTCGTGACTGGGACAGAAAAGACAGGGAAAGATTTCCTCGTGACAGATCCTATAGGGCTGGGGACAGGTACCGTGATTAAGGAAATGAAACAATTATGGCAGAGATCTTTCTGCATTAATGATAAAATCTATAATCTCAAGATGCCGCATGGATACGCCGCGGTGCTGCAGGACCAGGGACTGGGCGTGATCGCCCATTTCCTTTCTGAGTGTTAAGTCAGTCAGTAGATGTTTTATGTTATAAAATATGTCATCTTCATCATGACATACAATTGCAGCATTTTTTTCAAGTAGATCAGATGCGATTTCCGTAAAATCATCCATGTAAGGACCGAAGAGGATCGGCTTGCCAAAGGCTGCTGGTTCCAAGGGATTATGCCCCCCGTCCGGCACCAGGCTGCCGCCGATAAAGGCAATATCACAGAAGCTGTACATGCGTGAAAGTTCACCCATGGTATCGAGAATGAGTAACGGTGCCCCTGGGAATTCTTCGTCCTGAAAAGGGGCGGTTCTCTGCCTGACTGTCAACCCGAAACTTTCAGCAACCTCTTTTATCTGGCGCCCCCTTTCAACTTTGCGGGGCGCCACAACCAGAAACAGGTCCGGAAAGAGAAGGGACAGACGTTTATAAGCGGCCAAAATTGCAACTTCCTCACCGGAATGGGTCGACCCTGCAATCCAGACAATTTTTTCAGGGCTTATACCGAACTGCTTCCGATAGAATGATGTAGGACGCTGTTCTAACTCCCAGCCCACAGTCTCAGGAAGGACCGCGTCATATTTTAGATTTCCCAGTGCTTTTATTTTGTCAGGATCAACACCTAATTGGATCATCTTGTCAGCATCGGCAACGGTTTGCATAGAAATAAATTTGAAAATTTTGAACACGGGTACAAAAATGAAACGGAAACGCTGGTAGCGTTTGAAGGAACTTTGTGAAATTCGGCCGTTCACCAGTATGGCAGGTATTTTTTGTTTATCCAGGATATGGAGAAAGTTTGGCCAGAAATCAGTTTCAATCAAGATAAAAAGGTCTGGCCTGATACAGTTGATGAATTTTTGGGTAACACTATACAAGTCTAAGGGAAATGGCACAAAAAGATCTATTTCATCGGCCATGACTTCCCGACAAAGTTCTTCACCTGTTTTGGTTGATGCGGAGAAAATTATAGCAAAATCAGGATAGGCGAAGCGTATTTTCCTAACCAGTGGCTGTGCCGAAAGGACTTCACCTACAGAAAGTGCATGTACCCACAGGCGTTTTTTATTGTCAGGAAGTTGCCGGATTAGTTTTTCAAGGCCGAAGCTCAATTTTAAAAAAATTCTGCCGCGGTATTTTGGTGAAATGATTATTTTGACTAAAAGAAATGGAGATAATAGTATCAGGCCTATAACCGCTAACATATTATAGATGGCTATATGCATGGAAAAATATACCCTAAAAAAATAATTCGGATTTTGCAGTGCTTCTTACTGCAAGTGGTTTATAGTCATAACGAAACAGCCTGCTGTTCCTCCGGAACGTCAAAATGATCCGCGATATAAAAATTTTTCCGGTTTGAAACTTATATTTAACCACTTATAATAACAATTACAATGAACTTGCTGCTTTTTGAACCAAGTGAAATAGAAAATGAGAATATAGTCTGGCTTCAAGACAGACGGAGTGAGCATATTATAAACATCCTTGGCTGCAGACCAGGAGACACTGTCAGGGCAGGAGTTATTAACGGTCCTATCGGCACCGCAAAGGTACTCACAATTCGGGGAAAAGGGAAAAAGGCAGAAGTGTCCCTGCATTTCGCTGCACATGATTATCAACCCGAACAACCTGTTATAGATCTTATATTGGGGTTGGTGCGACCAATAATGCTTAAAAGGTTACTGGCTCAGGTAGCCTCACTGGGAGTTGGTCGTATATTTCTAATCAATGCCAACCGGGTTGAAAAAAGCTTTTTTGAAACAAACCTTCTAAAAGATGAAAATTACAGGCCCTATCTTGTTCATGGTCTGGAGCAGGCAAAAGATACCCGTATGCCGCAAGTAAGCATCCATAAGCGCTTTAGGCCCTTTGTTGCGGATTACATTCCTGCTGTTTCTAAAACGTACTGCAGAATGCTTGTTGCTCATCCAGAAGCTGAAACAGGTTTGAAACAGCTGGAATGGCCCGGACAAAAAGGGAGAATTCTTCTGGCCATAGGTCCGGAAGGCGGATGGGTGGATTTCGAGATTAATAATTTTATGGAACAATCCTTTGTACCTGTAAGTATGGGAGAAAGGATTCTGCGTACAGATACTGCTGTTGTGGCACTATTAGCTCAACTTATGATTTTGACAGATTACAAAGAGGCAACATAGTAAAAACTATACGTCATCCGGATACCTTGGCAATTTAGAATTGAACGCTACCCTTGCACTGATGTTTTAATTCGTTTATTAAAATATTTTTCATGCTTATCAATGATTTTGTTAACTAAAACGATTGGTGATATAAACAGTCTAATGTCTGATTATCGCATATTCTGATCTCTCATTCCGGGCCTCAAGCAGTTATCTCTAGAAAACCTTAGAAGGCATGATAACATCTGGACATTAAAATCTTGCCTCTGGTGCATTACCTTTGCCACACTTTCTCGACCAACATTTTTAGCTCCTTAAACTTGAGTAAATAGAGGAAAATTCCATAAACTAAAGCGCCGGAAAAAACGAATAAGAAAATCCCTGAAAACTCATTCAGAAATCCTTGCTGCATCCAGTCAGAAACAAGACCACTCAAAGTGTAGAGATAGATTCCCATTATTAGGGATGCCGCAAGCACCTTGCCTACACCGTTTATTAGGTATGAAAGTGAAAACCCCTTAAGTTTCCGATACAGGATTAAACCCAAAAAAACAAAATTAGCGGTCATGGCTCCTGAGATTGACAGAGCCATAGCTTTGTGCTGCAGGGATGTTATGGTCAGTAGGATGATTATAATATTGGCCCCAACTGCAAGGAAACTGCCGGCTACCGGGTATCGCGTATCGTCAAGGGCGTAAAAGACAGGTACCATCACTTTGACAGAAGCATAAGCAAAGAGGCCCAGGGCATAGAAACGAAGGGCTTCAGCCGTCTTGACAGTGTCGGCAGCGGTGAAATTCCCGTGTTCAAAAATTAATCTGATAATAGGGTCTGATAACAGGATAAGGCCTATGGTGGCAGGAATGGTCAGGGAAAATGCCAGGGTAAGCGACGAGGTAAAAGTTTCCTTCAGTCGCGTATAGTCTTTTGTTGCTGCCTGGCGGGATAAAAGAGGCATAGCGGCCACTGAAATGGCAACTCCGAAGACGCCCACCGGGAACTGAAAAAATCGAAAGGCGTAATTGAGCCATGAAAGGCTGCCCTCCTGAAGAGAGGAGGCAAAATAGGTGTTGATGAA
>JAFDBU010000183.1 GCA_019313095.1 Deltaproteobacteria bacterium
TGAAGTACCAGCCGTTTGCGCATCCAGGCATGCTTGACCAGCCGGTCTGTACTCTTTGCCACCATGTCGTCTGCATAATTAATATAGGGCGCCAGATAAGACTGCTGCAGCAGGAGCCAAGCCCTCTCCCTGTAAAGAGGCGTATCCTTGATATCCTGGATCTGCTGCCGCTGTTCCCACCAGTTTAACGAGTGCCATTGAGTAAATTCCCGTGCATTGAAAAGAAAGAGAAAACCGTCTAGCACCTCTGTTTGTTCAGCAGAAACTCCTGCGCCTTTCAGAAATTCCTGAAGCACCTCTGAGATGCCTGCCCTTGTCACAGCAAGTTTCTTTTCAGCCTCACTGAAAAGCCCCGGATGCAGGGCCACAAGATCAATTTTCTGCAAAAGATCATATGGATTTTCAGCTGACAGACGATCCATTCCGGTCATTCACTTCTGACTAAAAGTTTTTGAGTCTGGTCATGCACAAAATGATTCAGGCATGTATGATGTGAATAATGTTTTTGTTGCCGCAGTATCAGCTGATCTGGAAGCTGAAAAAGGGACAATTGTCGTGCACCCTTTTTCCATGAAAAATCGAACCACATCTTCGTCATCCTCAAGAAGATAAATCCTTTTCATGTCGTCCCGGTTTTCCTGGTCCAGGCCTTCCCGATCCAGTATCCTAGCGAGATGATACTGTTTGCAGTCCTGGGTGTTATTAGCAATGATGTTACCGCCAGAAAGTATTTCGCCCCTTTCATCTCTACCGGGTATGGTAAAAATGGTCTGGCCCGAGCCGAATACCACATCCATATAGTATTTGATCAGATCATGACCCGACAGGGCTTCGGCATCGACAACATCGGTGTTTTTATCATCACTGTATGAGGCGATATAAACTGCATGCCCCCGGCTGATGACCTTCCTGACAAAATCGGTAAATCCTTTTTTGACATTCTGGCGGATTGCATCCGGGTTAAGCTCAGTGCCGTATGCCAGCCCCCCGGTGTGCAGAATAGTTATAGTACGGTCAAAATCAATTATGTAAATCCGTCTTTCCTGAACTGATAATAATTTAATTGCAGTTTTTTTAACTTTTTCTTTTTTTCTGCTGAATAAGCCAAACATGATTGTTTCCGGTTATTTGTTGTTAACTTTTCTCTTTCTGCGGTTACAGTTTTGACGTCTAAAACATTGCAGCAGGCATAGTGCTGTCCCAAATAAGAAAGCAGAGTTGTTTAAGCAGCTCTGCTTTCTTATGCCCGGTATTTATATTTATTGCAAATTCTTATGCATTTAAAATGTAGTAGCTTCTTCCGCAGGTTCTGGTTCATGGTGCTCTTCATAACCGGTAAACATGGCCTTGAAATGTGCCAGAGGGGTATGCCCAAGGGTTGCAAGGTAAAAATGCACAAAAATGAAAGCGGTAAAAAAGAAAAAAAGAAGCACATGGATTGTGGATACAATTTTTATACCGCCAATTAATTCTATGTAATTTTCAAATCTCTTGACCCGCCAGAGGAATAGTCCGGTTATCATCTGAGCCGGTAAAAAAACAAACATGATACCGATATAGGCCTTCTGCTGCAGGGCATTAAATTTATTATCCGGTGTCATGTGATGCGGATTTGGATCACCCTTGAAAATCCCTGCCCCGTAATATTTTGCCTGTCTTATGGCATCAGTAATGAATGTTCGCGGATTGGGGAAGTAAAGCTTGATCTTCATGGTGCCGAAATAATAGGAAACCCACAAACCGTAGGCTGCAATAACAACGAAACCGACATAATTATGGAGCTCGATGGCTTCCTCCAGTGAAAACCAGTCCACCAACTCGGCAAAACGTATCTGGATACCGGTTATGATCAGGATGATAAACCCGACCGCATTGACCCAGTGCCATACCCTGACCGGAGCAGGATGAATATACATCAATTTTTCATCTGCCATGAAGATTCTCCTTATATTGAAAATTCGTCTTTCTTTTCTTTTCTTTTTCTTCTGATAGGTGCCGTTACAATCCTGGCCAGAAGGTGTCCTGTGACTAAACTTAAACCTCCTATTATAAGAACCAGACCTATTTTATCCAGATACCTGATCCGGGTGCCGCCAATTGCATAAAAATGGTTGACATAATAACTTTCCAGCACTTTACGTTCCACCTTATGGCGTTGTCCGGTTCTGTCTTCGTTGTTAAGGGTGATATAAACTTCCTCAAAAAAAGGCGATTGGGGGTTATGACACTGTTCACATTCCCTATTGGCCCCTCCTCTGTTAATGTGATGCACTGAAGGCACCAAATCGAGCACTAACTCTCCATGAAATGTGCCCCGGATATCCTTTTGGCGCAGCAGGAGTACCATGTCCTCCAACTCCTCCAAGCTGATGATATCATTCTTGTCCTTATCCAGGGTATCCATGAAGGTATCATAATCGGTTCCCAAGGCTGCAAGCAGATCTTTTGCACTTAAAAAGCCTTTGGATATGAGGTCGTAGAATCTTAATGAAATATAGCGTGGAGAGTCAGGGGCATGACAGACTGCACACTCGACAAAAGCGAAATGTGTATCTTTCTGCGGCAGCCAATCATGGAAGTGGTCCGGATTGTGGCATTTCAGGCAGAACTTGTTCTCCCGCTCAAATACGGAATCTGCTTCCAGGTGAGAAACGAAATGATATCCATGGCAGGCATAACAGGGGATGGTTATGCCTTTCCCGCCTGCTTTCTTATGAACGCTGTCGAGGTAAGCTTCGCCCTCATCCTCATGGCAGCCGTCACAATCAACCATGGCGAGAGAGGTGGGATGGGGTACTTCATTATCCCAATTCAGCTCCTCAATATCCGAATGGCAGTCGATACAGGTGACACCATTAACATTATGCACTGAGTATTTAAATCGGTCATAATCAATAAAAAGGTCCTCTTTCATACCCTCTGACTCTGTACGCTCAAGAGTATCATCACTGTGACACTCCATGCATTCATCATTTTCAATAGCAAAGGCAGGGGACAAAACAAGACAGGAGCTTATAAAAGCCATAAAGACACCAAACACAAAACTAGTCTTTATTTTCATGGTAAAGAAAACCTCCCGGTAATATTTTTATATCGACTATCTATCGGCTCGGTTTTATCACAAATTTACAAATCACTCTATATATAATTGCATAACCCGGTCAGTTTTCCTTCCGAAATACAAAAAGAATGAATGGCGAAAAGCAACAGTATGGTAGATTGATGAGAATGCGAAAAGGACAGGAAAAAGATTGAGCTGGAAAAAGGTTCATACAATTTCCGGTGGATTATCAAAGGGATATCTACCTAAAGCAACACTTTGTTTTCACTAAAAAATGAATGGCTAATCATTAAAAGGTATTAGCAAATTTTGCAAGTATTTTATTGAGTTACCACTTTGTGGTACTTATTAATAATCATTACGGCCATGCCGCTCATCCTGCCCTGTTAAACTCTCCCA
>JAFDBU010000184.1 GCA_019313095.1 Deltaproteobacteria bacterium
GTCAGTTCATTGCCAATGGCTATTATTTCTCCGATCATCCTGCTTTGGGGAATAGAATTTTTTAAAAAATCTGTGAAATAACGGCTTCAATTATACAATGCTTCCGATAACAGATCGATCCTGCAGCCGTTCAAGTTTAACAGGTACTATCCTGTTGACATCTTCCTTTCCGGCTCTGAAGTGGACCGGTATATAGTTGTCAGTAAATCCCTTTGCTAAACCCGCACCGGATTTTTCAGCCTCAACCAGGACAGGGTGAACTTTACCAATCCTGCTTCCGTAAAAATTGGTTCTCTTTTTATGATCTAATTTGCGCAGAACCGCAACTCTCTCTTCCTTCGTCTGTGTCGGCACCTGTTGTTCCATTTTTGCGGCAGGGGTCCCGGGACGTTTTGAATAGGGAAAGACGTGGAGATAGGTAATGGGCAGCTTTGCAGCGAGATCGTATGTCAGCCGAAAATCCTCTTCCGTCTCGCCCGGGAAACCGACAAGAATATCAACACCGATGGCTGCCTCAGGAACCATTTCTATGCAGCGCATTACTTTTTCACTAAACTGTTCAGCTGTATATCTTCGGTTCATTTTTTTCAGAATTCCGTTTGAACCTGACTGCAGGGGGATGTGCAGATGGGGCATGAAATTATCTGTATGCTGCATGAATTGCAGCAGCTCCAGGCTGATTTCCGTTGGCTCCAGGGAGCTGAGGCGGTACCTGACTTCAGGAGTTGCAGCACTCAGTTTTTTCAGCAGCTCATGGAGACTGCCTGGTTCTTTAAGGTCAAGTCCGTAGTGTCCGACATGGATGCCGGTGAGAACTATTTCTCTGTGGCCTTCCGAAACATAGGTATGGGCCTGGCTTAATACCCAGTCCGGAGAAAAACTTCTGCTGCGCCCCCGGGCATAGGGCACTATACAGTATGAACAGAAGTTGTTGCAGCCGTCCTGAACTTTTAAAAAGGCCCTGGTGCGGCCTGAAAAGCGTTTGGCTGGCAGCTTGGTAATTTCTTTCTGAAGTGTGATATTATTGAAATATTCGGTCTCAGGGTTTTGCTGCACAGGATGATCATCTTTACTGCCCGAAACAGCTGCTTCAAATACCTGGTGCTTGTTGGCATTGCCGACAACTGCAATGGAAGCGCCAGCAATTTCCCGGATTTTCAGCGGTGCAATCTGGGCATAACACCCGGTTACCACAACTTTCGCTTTAGGATTGGTGCGCTGCACCCGGCGAACAAGCTGTCTTGACTGGGCCGCTGCCTTTGCAGTAACGGCACAGGTATTGATAATATAAATATCCGCTTTCCTGTCAGGAGGAATGAGACTAAATCCCTCATCTTCGAATCTGGCTTGAAACGAAGCTGATTCGCACTGGTTAACTTTGCAACCAAGGGTGGCAACTGCCACGGTTTTTAATTCTTTGCTCAGCGCTTTCATAGAGGCAATACCTTACGTAAAAATATAGAGGAAAGCAAGTATCACAATGCTGATTAAATAATAGTAAAATTACAGGTCCAGTCATCTTGTCTTGAACCTATTTTGTATTTGTTATAAAGAGGTCATAATTTCATACTCAGTAACCCCTTAAACTGTATAATGTTATAATATTCGGCAAATGCACCTCCCGCTCTGCGAAATCTATTTCACCGGTATGAAGATATGAAAGTTAAGCCAAGTTATACCATCGACGTACTCTGTGTCGGTGCCGGAACCTACGACCTGGTTTATTCCGTTGATCGTCATCCCGAAGCTGATGAGAAAATCCGGGCAACTTCATTTATCGGTTGTGGTGGCGGCCCCGCAGCCAATGGTGCTGTGGCGGCAGCCCACTTTGGTCTCAGAGCAGCATTTGTCGGCTATCTTGGGCATGATATTTTCGGGAATGCTCATTTTCAGGAATTGCAGCAGGCAGGAGTCCGGACGGATCATATAGCAAGAGGAGAGTATTCCTCCGCTTTGTCCGTGGTTATTGTCAAACCTGACGGCAACAGAGCACTCGTTAACTACAGAAATCCTGAGAGTTATCTCGCTTCTGGATCCTTTGATTTTTCTTCAATTGATGCAAAGGTGATCCTTTTTGATGGGCATGAACCCCGTATTTCTCCCGACCTGGCCCGTGCCGCCAGGCAAAGAAATATTGTCACAGTTCTGGATGCAGGGTCAATCCATAGTGGCACGGAGGAATTGGCAAGCCTGGTGGATTACCTTGTCTGCTCTGAAAAGTTTGGCTTAGGCTTTTCAGGAGAAAAAACCGAGGACAGGGCCGTTGAGAAACTGAGCTCCTATGCGCCCAATGTCATAATCACCATAGGAGACAGAGGACTTGTCTGGAAGAACCAGGAAGGCTCAGGCCGCCTGGAACCATTTAAGGTTACATCTGTTGATACAACCGGAGCCGGTGATGTTTTTCATGGAGTACTGGCCGCCTGTCTGGCCCAGGGAAAAAAGTGGTCTGACAGTCTCAGATACGCAAGTGCGGCCGGGGCACTCTGCTGCACGAAAACCGGAGCAAGGATTGGGATCCCAACGAAACTGGAGATAGAAGAGTTTCTGGAATCCCGGCAGTAGGAATAGTTGTCAGCGAAACCTATATCGTTAGAAATTCTTGTTGACAGCCTCCCTGATTTTTGGTGCATTACAGGAAGAATAGCGTGCCAGCTCACCGCCACTGAACCTCCCTCCAGCCATGGAGGTTGGAAATACCTTGTTCTTGTAAAGAAAGCTTTTTTACGCGAAGCCGAGATCCCGGGGTTAAGGGTGCTTGGCCTTTCAAAAGAAAACCTCCATGACTCAAACAGCATCTGAAAACCCAACTACAACACCAGATGCTGCAGCTCCAATTGCGATCTGTGTTATCGGTGCCGGTCACCTAGGGCAGCATCAGGTCCAACTTTTTTCGTCAATGGAAAGTGTACGCCTGCAGGGCGTGGTTGATGTTGACCTTGGCCGGGCCCGGAATTTTGCCAGTAAATATTGCACAGAAGTCTTTTCGCATTTTGAAATGATACCTGCGGCAACTCAGGCAACTGTGGTATCAACGCCGACACCAACGCATTTTGCAATCACCAGAAGTCTCATGGAAAAAGGGATTCATTGTTTTGTCGAAAAACGCTTACGGAAACTCTGGAAGAGGCCGAAATTCTGATCCGCCTGGCCCAGGAGAAGCAGCTGGTTCTTCAGGTGGGGCTTGTTGAATGATTCAATCCAGTGGTGATGGCGATGAGCCGCCACGCAAATGATCCCATGTTTGTGGAAGCAAACCGTCTGGGACCCTCCGACCCGCTGGTTTATCGAAAAATAGCTGCTGATCTCCTGTCAACATAAAACTGTAACTACCGAGGACCTGCGGGAAATGATTGTTGAGTCCTAGCAAAACATCATTAAAGTTGATGAAAAGATTTGAGGGTGTCAAAATGACTCATAGCAAATGTCATGATTGTGAGCATTTGTGCTGTAATTATATCACAGTTAAAATACCCGCTCCACGAACTATCCGCGA
>JAFDBU010000185.1 GCA_019313095.1 Deltaproteobacteria bacterium
CATAATGTGCCATAAGAATGTGGCTGTAATGCAGGGACGATTTCACTACTATGAGGGCTATTTAACTAGGAAACTTACATTCCCTCTCAGGACTCTGTCTCTCCTCGGTGCAGATACTCTTGTGGTCACCAATACAGCCGGTGGCCTTGATCCGGATTATGTTCCCGGCACCATTATGGTAATCCGTGATCACCTCAATTTTATAGGTGACAATCCTCTGCGGGGTGCCAATATTGATGCCTGGGGACCCCGTTTCCCGGACCTTTCAGAACCCTATGATAAAAAGCTGATAGAGACGACGCTGCAGTGTGCTGAAAAACTCCAGCTTCACCAAGTCACCACCGGTGTATATGCGGCCATTCCGGGTCCCAGCCTGGAAACCCCGGCTGAAACCAGATTTCTCCGCAACGCAGGTGGAAATGCGGTCGGCATGTCGTCAGTTCCGGAGGTGATTGTGGCCAAACATGCCTCAATGCGGGTCCTGGGTCTTTCTGCTGTGGCCAATATCAATGATCCGGATAACTTCGCCCCCATCCTGATTCATGATATTATCGAGGCGGCACAGGAAATTGAACCGGCTTTGCAGCAGTTGATCACAGAAGTTTTAAAAACTGTCTAATCGGAGGATACATACATTTGCAAGCAGCAACTTTTAAGGTACACTATAACATTTGTATAGCAGCAATGACGGCAGAGTGTTATAAAACTTCTCTAACCCTTACAAAAAAAATTTTCAAGATGTGAGGTAATTTCATGTTCGGACTTGGCATGCCGGAACTTATAATTATTCTGGTAATTATTGTTATAATTTTTGGCGCCGGCAAACTCCCGGAAATTGGCAGTGGGCTTGGCAAAGGCATCAAAAATTTTAAAAAGGCCACTAAGGACGAAGAAAAAGAACATATCGAAAAAAACAAAGAGAACGAATAGTCCTCTGAAGATTAACCTGGAAAAGCTATAGTGTTTTCAAACTTTATGTAGCAAGGAGTAATTTATGTTTGGTCTAGGAACCCCTGAACTGATTGTCATACTCGGCATTGCCTTTCTGGTATTTGGCGGCAAAAAACTTCCTGAAATAGGCGCCGGCCTGGGAAAGGGCATCCGCTCATTCAAATCTGGCTTAAAAGATGTTGAGGATGCCGGCAAAAACCTGGTTGAAGATAATGTGCCTGGTGCCAGGGAACTCAGCAGCCTGAAGGAAGAGGTGGATAAAGTCAAAAATGTTGGCAGTGTTCTGAAATCCTAACAGGAAATTTATTAAAGAAGACAAATAATTATTTTAAAAAATAGGGAATTTCTAGGATTAGAGATTTAGTCTTCAGGCAAGGAGGCAGGTTTTAGAAAAGCGCAGTGTGCAAAACGTACATGAGCATTTTGAAAAACATGCCAACACAGCATAAAGGCGAAAGAGCAGTTTTAAAAATTTCCTACAGCTGGCGCCTGTCAATAACACGCTGACCCTTGCCCTCGAATCGTTCGAGGGTTTTTTCTTCCACCAGTTTCACATCAACGGAAACACCAAGTTCTGAAGCAAGCTGTTTCTTTATTTTGTCAATTAGCTGTCTCTGTTTCTTCATTTCGTCAAAAAAGAGAGACTCAACAACCTCAACGAGGACCGTCGCCTTGTCCTGGTGGTTCTCGCGTTCAACGATTATACGGTAATGAGGCTCCGTGCCTTCAATTTCAAAAAGTATATTTTCTATCTGGGTCGGGAAAACATTGACTCCTTTGATAATGAGCATATCATCGGTGCGCCCCAGGATCCTGGTCATGCGGTAATTTGTCCTGCCGCAATCACAGGGCTCGGTTATCAGCCTTGTCAGGTCACGCGTTCTGTACCTGATAACAGGAAAAGCCTCCTTGGTCAGCGTCGTGACAACAAGTTCCCCCACCTCTCCGGGCGTAACAGGCTGCAGGGTAGTAGGATTGATTATTTCAACCAGAAAGTGGTCCTCGTTTATATGCAGGCCTTTACACTCCAGACATTCTCCGGCTACCCCCGGTCCCATTACTTCACTTAAGCCGTAGTTGTCCGTTGCAGTGATGTTAAGCTTATTGTTGATCTCAGTCCGCATGGCCTCAGACCATGGTTCAGCCCCGAACAGTCCCCATTTAAGGGAAAGACCGTTGATATTAATACCCATGTCAAGCATGGTATCGGCAATCATCAGGGCATAGCTGGGTGTGCAGACAAGGGCCGTAGTTTTAAAATCCTGCATTATCTGGATCTGCCGCTTGGTATTGCCGCTGGAGATCGGTATTACCGAGGCGCCAAGACGTTCAGCTCCGTAATGAAGCCCGAAGCCGCCGGTAAAAAGACCATAGCCAAAGGCGATCTGAATGACATCATCCTTGGTGACTCCTGCGGCAGTAAGAATCCTGGCAACAAGATCGGACCAGTTTTTTATATCATTTCGTGTATAGCCGACAACCGTCGCCATACCTGTTGTTCCCGAGGAGGAATGTATCCTGACCACATCCCGGAGCGGCACAGCGAAAAGACCGTAGGGATAATTCTGGCGCAGATCATCCTTGACCGTGAAGGGCAGGCTGCTCAATTCTGCCAGCGAGCGGAACCCGTCGGGATCAAGGCCGATCTCCTTAAACCTGTTCCTGTAAAAAGGAACA
>JAFDBU010000186.1 GCA_019313095.1 Deltaproteobacteria bacterium
AACAAACTGCTGGCGGCTCAACGTGATTTGATGTTGACACCTGATCATATGAAGGAGGCAGCTCAAAAACTCGGATTGGTCTCCCCTACAAAAAACCAACTCAGATATCGATAAAGAAACCATGCAGCGGATATATTGCAGCGGAGCCTCAGCATCTAAACTCGTAAATCTTGAATTGCAGCAGAGCAGCGAGGTTTTTAATGTTACATGACTGATCATGCCGGGAAACAATTCCAGCGGCGTCAAAAGTCGCTGCCGCATCAAAGAAGGAAGAGACAGCGATGCCTTCTTCTGGCCCTTGTTCTGATTATTGGATCCGGGGCCTTCGTGTTTCATACACAGGGCCTTAACGGAGTCTCAGTAATACTAACCCGGCTCACTGAAACTAACTCCGGAGAAGTTGTCATATCAGCCTCCTCAGCTACCCCCCGAGGCAACATTTACGATCGCAATTTCAGGCCACTGGCAGCCACTTATCAAACCTACACCATCTATGCCCGCCCGCTTGAGATGGAAGACCCAGCAGCTACGGCTGCCAAGTTGGAAAAAATTCTAGGGTTTGAGCAAAAAAATCTTTTGTCAAGTTTAAAGAGCGAGCGTGGATTTGTCTGGATTGCCAAGGGAATCGATCAGGAACTGGCAGATACGGTTAAAAGTCACAATATAAAGGGCATTTACCAGGTCGTTGAGACAAAACGCTACTACCCCAACTATGAAACTGCAGCACATGCGGTAGGATTTGTCGAGGACGACCAGGGACTCGACGGTATAGAATTTAAATACAATTCACTCCTGAAAGGCGGTGAAAAGAGCCGGAAGGAACTGGAAGCTTTAAATATCAGTTCAACCAGTGAATTAGGCCAGACCGCCAGCAATCTGGTCCTGAACCTAGACCTGCTTATCCAGTCTAAAGTCGAACGCTACCTTACAAAACGGATTAAAATTACCGGCGCAACAGGCGGCTGTATTCTCCTGATGAACGCACATACAGGCCAAATTTACAGTATGGCAAGTTTTCCAGCCTTCAACCCGAATCGCTACTGGGAGTTCTCTAGCTCTGCACTCAAAAATCATCTTCTAAGCGAACCGGTTTATCCAGGGGAACTGGCTCTTATTTTTCAACAGGCGGCGGCAATCAACTTCAGGAACCAGAAAAAATCACAGGCTATGAACGATTTAACTGCCGGTGTGACCATACCTGTAATTGAACCGGAAATTCTCAAACGGAGAAAGTTATCTGTGGCGCCACAGATTGACACCGTTGATCCTGAATATTTTGCCGGATTTGCACAGTTACTGGGTTTCTATCAGGAACCGGTTACTGACATACCACTCAAGGATGAAATACCTGAAGCTTCATCTTTTCTGCTGACTGATCCACTCTTCAACTCCTCTGCCTTGAGGCTTCTCACCGGTTTTACCGCACTGGTCAATAACGGCAAAATAGTTACGCCCCACCTGCTGAACAAGGCCTATCCCGGAGGAAACTCCACGCCTATTGAATTGAACCTGGCAGACATCGATCAAACCGGTTTTCTGCATCCCGATACCAGCAGCGAACTGATTGATTTTCTGGCATCCAAATGGCTAAAAATGAATAGCAGGGACAAAACCTCAAAAGCACCGATGTTCTTCGAGGCCCACCGGTATGCAAAACCGGTAAGAAATCACGAGCAGTCCGGGTTAGGCCATGATGTGGCGCACCAAGCTGACCAGTTGCCCCGTATCATGCAGAGTGTCATGTTGGGCGCTATTCCCGGCAAAAATCCAAAATTAACCATGATCACCGTACTGTCCTATTCTGAAAGTACGGATGACATCTACCCTGATGCCCTTGAATCATTGGGCAGCAAATTCTCAATACTGAAGCCGGACCAGAATATGATTCAGAAGATTCTCTATATGGCAGAGCAGAGACCTCCTGTGCCTTCTGCTGATTTCTGGAGCAGCAGTGGCAGCGGCCTGGCGAAAAACATCGATTCACCTGCTTCTGAAAAAACAAAATCTGCTGTCAGGACTCAAAGTTACAAAAAACGCATGCCGGATGTCACCGGCAAAAGTCTCAGGGCAGGACTACAGACACTGCAGCATTTCAACCTTGATATCAGACTTGTCGGCAGCGGCAAAATAATAGGGCAGCAACCTGCTGCAGGAAGTGAACTGAAAAACAGCAACAAATGTGTTCTGGAAATGGGCCATGAGATATGACACCATTCACTAGTTTGCAAGAATTTTTTGGACTGTAAAGATCATGGCAGTTAACTCAGAAATAAAAAAACTGGAACATTTACTTGCCGGCGTCGAATGCAGCATTACTGGAAATATGGGCCAGGCTGAAATTACAGGGCTTTGCTCAGATTCAAGAAAAGTGCAGCCGGGAAATATGTTTGCCGCCCTTGAGGGCCTTAAGTGTAATGGTCACAACTATATAGGCCAGGCGGTTGCGGCAGGCTGCTCTGCCCTGCTGGTTAATCGGGGGTGGCAGCAATTTTTACCTGACGCTGCGAAACAGTTTGGGATTTTATTTGTGGAGGTCGAAGATACAAAAACCGCCCTGGGTACTATTGCAGCCAATTTCTATGACCATCCTGATCGGCAACTTACCGTCATCGGCATAACCGGTACCAACGGCAAAACAACCACATCCTTTCTGGTTGAATCCCTTTTAAAGTCCTGCGGCAGGCGTCCCGGAGTGATTGGCACGGTCAACTACAGGTATGAAGACAAAAATGGCAAGCATATTGAGATGGAAGCCCCTTTCACCACGCCGGAAGCCCCCACCCTCTTTGCACTTCTGCGCAAAATGGCGAACGAAGATATTACTGATGTGATCATGGAAGTATCATCCCACGCCCTGGCCCAGTCCCGCCTCACCGGTATGTCCTTTGATATTGGGGTGTTTACCAATTTAACTAGGGACCACCTGGATTTTCACACTGACATGCTCAATTACTTCAAGAGCAAAAAACAGCTTTTCACTGAATACCTAAAACCCATTGGTCAGGTTGTGATAGTACTCGATGAGGGAGTTAGCCTTGCATCAAATGAGGGGTCGGCAGCAGGAGCAGACAACAACTGGGGTGAATTGCTGCACAAAGAATTGCAGGATCTGTCCCGGAGTAGAGAAAAGTCCCTGCCAATAATTACCTGCGGTCTAGACAGCAGCTGCGATGTACATCCCCTCCGTTTCACCGGGGACATTAACGGCATCGTCTCTGAAATCAATACACCTGCAGGCAAACTGTCCCTTAAAACCCCGTTGGTGGGAGAATTCAACCTGCGGAACATGCTCTGTGCCATAGGCATCGGGGTTGCCCACGATGAAAAGCCAGGCTGCATGAGAGAGGGTCTGGAAAACATTAAAACTATTCCCGGTAGACTCGAAAGAGTTACAACAGGTATAGATGTTTCCCTCTGTCCCTCTGTTTTTATTGATTACGCTCATACCCCTGACGCCCTGGAAAAGGTGCTGACTGCCATTCTCAAACTCAGGCCCAGACGGCTGGTCTGTGTCTTCGGCTGTGGCGGTGACCGTGACCCCGGCAAAAGAAATCTCATGGGAGAAGTGGCAGGCAGGCTTTGCGATGTGGTGCTGGCGACCTCCGATAATCCCCGTTCCGAGCCGCCCGAAAAGATCCTGTTACAGGTTGAAGAGGGCCTTAACAGGACAAAGCTAAAAAAGGCATCAGCCATAAGAACTCTCAGCCGGGAAGATGGCAGAGGGTATGACATTATAATCAGCAGGAGTAAAGCAATCAGAACTGCTATCAGTTTTGGAAAACAGAACGATGTAATTCTCATATGCGGCAAAGGGCATGAGAATTACCAGATCAGAGGAAAGGAAAAAATATTCTTTGACGATCGGGTAGAAGCGGAAATACAGTTACAGGCAAAAGCCGGTTCATCTCATGTCTGGAAACTTGAATGGGTGCAGCAGATTACCGGCGGACACCTCCTTTCACCGGTTAAAAAACCTGTGATCTTTAACAATATCTCAACTGATACCAGAACAATTCAAACCGGTGACCTCTTTGTCGGCCTGGAAGGTGAGAACTTTGACGGCAGCATTTTTGCCAAACAGGCGATAGAAAGAGGCGCAGCCGGGCTTCTTATTAATAAGAGTGCTATCGGGAAGGAAGCAGGTCCTGGTTTTAAGTCCTCTGTTCCTGTCTTACACGTTCCGGATACGCTCACTGCCCTTGGCAGGCTGGCAGGCAGCTTGCGCCGCTGGTATAACAACCTGCAGGTTGTGGCCATAACCGGCAGTTCTGGCAAGACAACAGTCAAGGAAATGACAGGGGCAATTCTCAGCCAGAATCATCATATTCTGAAAACCGAGGGCAATTTCAATAATTTAATCGGCCTGCCCTTGACCCTTTTCGGCCTCAAATCAGAACACGATACAGCTGTATTGGAAATGGGCATGAACAGGCTGGGAGAAATTGCCAGGTTGACAGAAATCGCCGATCCCGATGTTGCCTGTATCATCAACGTCCAAGCGGCTCACCTCGAAGGTCTTGGTGATATCCAGGGAGTCGCAAAGGCCAAAAATGAGCTTTTTGCAGGACTTAAACCAGAGGCAAAAGTTGTGGTCAACCTTGATGATGCGATTGTCAGCTCCCTGGCTGCTGAGATGGAACAGGAGAAGATCACCTTCGGCTGTAACCCAGAGGCTTTTGTCAGGGCAACCGAGATAAGAAGCCGAGCTGAACAGGGCATGGGATATACCCTTCATATCGGCGATGAGGTACGCCAGATAACAATCAGAGGCCTGGGCAAACATAATGTAATAAACAGCCTGGCTGCTGCTGCTATGGCTTATGCCTGTGGCAGCAACATGGACCAGATCACTGCGGGCCTGGAAATTTTCAGACCCTATGACAAACGGACCCGGATCGAAGAACTGCCTTCAGGAATCAAAGTCTTAAACGACTGCTATAATGCCAACCCGGCTTCAATGCTGGCTGCTCTGGAAACTCTGGCGGATTTAAAAAAAGATCATCGGGCCGTTGCTGTTCTGGGCGACATGCTGGAGTTGGGAGCTGAAAGTGATGCAGCTCATACAACCTTAGGCAACACAGTCACGAAGCTTGGTATTGACTTTCTGGCCGTATTCGGCAGCCAGGCGGATACTGTTATTACCGGTGCAAGAAATGGAGGAATGGCTGCATCAGCAGCTCATAGCTTCAACAGCAAAAAAAAACTTGCCTTATGGCTCTTGAAACTAGTACAGGATGGCAAAATCAAGCACGGTGACTGGCTTCTTATCAAGGGCTCAAGAGGCATGCGCATGGAAGAGGTCCTCGAACTTCTTCGCGAGAACAATTCCCATATTAAGGCAGAGGGCAACTAAAAACTAATGCTATACCACCTTCTTTACCCACTCAACACCCTGTTTGCAGGATTCAATGTCTTCCGTTACATTACTTTCCGGACCATTGGCGCTGCAGTCACTGCTTTCCTTTTCTTTGTTTTGGTTGCCCCTGCCTTTATTCGCTACGTCAAAAAACTACAGCTTGGCCAGGTGGTCAGAGATGATGGACCTGAAACCCACTTGCAGAAAGAAGGTATACCAACCATGGGCGGCATGCTCATCATCTTTACCATCATCAACACCACCCTGCTCTGGGCCAATCTGACAAATCGCTATATCTGGCTTATTTTGGGCGTAACCCTGTGGTTCGGTACTATCGGTGCTATTGATGATTTCAAAAAAATCACGGGAAACAACAGTAAGGGTTTGAGCGCCCGCGGCAAGCTGCTCCTACAAATAATGGGTGCTATGCTGCTCGGCCTAATTCTTTACACCCATCCAAACTTTGACGGACATTTAAGTGTACCCTTTTTTAAAATGATCACACCGGATCTCGGCTGGCTGTATATTATCTTTGCAATCCTCGTTATTGTCGGATCATCAAATGCCGTCAACCTGACCGACGGCCTTGACGGCCTGGCTGCCGGGCCCATCATCATCACTGGCTCTGTCTACCTCATCTTTTCATACCTGGCGGGACATTCATTACTGGCTGATTATCTGCAAATTTCCTTTGTGCCGGGAGCAGGAGAAATTGCTGTTTACTGCGGTGCCCTTGTAGGCGGCTCCCTAGGTTTTCTCTGGTACAATGCCTATCCGGCCCAGATGTTCATGGGTGATGTGGGATCGCTCGCCGTGGGCGGGACTCTTGGCACCATAGCAATAATAACGAAACAGGAGATATTGCTGGCAATCGTAGGTGGCATTTTTGTTATGGAGG
>JAFDBU010000187.1 GCA_019313095.1 Deltaproteobacteria bacterium
ATGTCTTTGGTGACGACCTTGATATTTATCTCACTGTTGATTCAATTCTCAGCAAGATAAGGCCCTCATAACGGAAGAAAGCTGTTACCTTCCAGCCTGCCCCCATGCAGCTTTTGCATCCCGATGATATCCCGAATCGCGTCTATGCCAATGACAAGGGAGAAATAAAAAACTTCCCTGGACTCTATATGGCCGGGAGGAGCGGCAATTTTTTCTGCAAGCCGCATCTTGATGATCTCATCCCGCTTCCAGAAGGCAGTGAACTTTTCCTCTTGCCTGACAGGAGGCCCATAGGAGTATCACCAGGAGATGATGACCCGATGGTGTTTGACCATGACCCGGATGCACCCGGTGAAACAATACAGGCTGTTGCAGCATTTATGGCCCCGGCGCACACCGCAATCCATAGTGCCGCATATGAACCTGCAAGAAATGATTTAGCCCCCCTGCCCCTTTTTGCCTATACAGCTGTCGGCTGGCTCAAAGGCATATTCTGGGTCTCAGCCTTTCGCAGTGATCCTGACAACAGACAGGATGCTCGCTGCTTTGATCCTGAGAAGATTAAAAAGAAAACCGTTCGCCTCCTGAAGAAAAATCCCCAAAACAGGCTCATTCAGCACCTGGGTAAATGTTGTCTTATCTATGGATGCCCGGCTGCCAGGAACTATTTTCTCGGGCGCTGGGAGGCGCCTCTGCCAACCTCGCCCATATGCAATGCCCGGTGCGTGGGTTGTATTTCCCTGCAGCCGTCCGGCTGTTGTCCTGCGACCCAGGACAGGATCAACTTTGTGCCGCGGGTTTCGGAGATTGCTGCCATTGCTGTCCCGAATCTTCAACATGCCCCTGACGCAATAGTCAGTTTCGGTCAGGGTTGTGAAGGGGAACCGCTGCTGCAGGCCTCCGTCCTGGAAAAAGCCATACGCTCAATACGCGCCCGGACGCAACGGGGCACCATCAATATAAACAGTAATGCAAGTCTACCGGCTAAAATCAAGCTGCTTGCTGAAGCAGGGCTCGACAGTTTGCGGGTAAGTCTGAATAGTGCCAGGGCAGAGTATCATGCCCGCTATTACCGGCCTGTTGATTTTTCCTTTGCTGATGTTCTGGAATCCATTGATATCATGAAAATGGCGGGGAAATTTGTCTCGCTGAACTATTTTATTCTTCCGGGTTTCTCCGATGATCCCGATGAATTTGCTGCACTCTGCAGATTAATTGAAGAACACCGTCCTGACCTTATCCAGCTGCGCAATCTGAATATGGACCCTGACTGGTACCTTGAAACCGTGGGATATGCGCCCGGGACTCCTCCCATGGGAATCTGCACCTGGTTTGCAGAGTTAAAACAACTCTTCCCAATGCTTCGTTTCGGTTACTTCAATCCCGCTTTACGATAAGTCCTTGCAGAAATCAGGGCCCGATTGTACCCCGCAGGATATAAATTTGCGGCCCATGTTGCAATTTTATTGACCTTTGTGAATATATTACATATTATTTCAGGGAATTATTCTTAAGTAGTGATGATATTTGGAGGTCTGCCATGAATGTGCTTGATAGCAATATGCGATTAACCAGCCAGCGCCAGGTCATTTTAGAAGAGCTGCAAAAAGTGACATCGCATCCCACTGCCAGCGATGTTTTTGATATGGTTCGTAAACGGCTGCCGCGAATCGGACTGGGTACCGTGTATCGCAACCTCGATCTCCTGGCTGAAAGGGGTGTTATCAAAAAAATCGAGGTTGGTGGCGAACAGAAACGCTTTGATGGTGATACTTCCCCGCATTACCATATACGCTGCGTCAAGTGCAACCGGGTTGAAGACATCTTTATTGAAAGACACGGAGAACTTGAAAAAAACGCGGCTTCATGCTGCAATTACAAAATACTGGATCATCATGTTCAGTTTTCCGGCATCTGCAGCGAGTGCCTGCCGGAAGCATAATTCCTACCGAAAGCTGATCCTGGCAAATCTTCGCTTCCCGACCTTTACCAGTATATCGCCTGCCGGCTGCACGTTATAATCTGTATCCACTATCTTGTCGTTGTCCAGGGTGACTGCCTGTTGTTTTATCAAGCGGCGGGCCTCAGAGGTCGATTCCGTCAAGCCTGCTTCAACCAGCAGTTTGGGCAGCCACACTTCTCCATTTGCCTTTTTCAGGATCAGTTCCGGAATATTATCGGGCAGGCCATGATGCTTGAAGACCTGTTCAAAAGAGTCCTCTGCCCTGGCTCCATCCTCTTGACCGTAAAACCTGGTGGTCAGTTCCCGGGCCAGCTTTTTCTTAACATCCTTCGGGTGTATTTTCCCGTCTTGCATATCCTGAGACAGTATCCTGATTTCATCTGACGTCAAATCACTGAGCAATTCATAATAACGGAACATAAGCGTATCTGAGATTGACATGACCTTGCCGTAGATATCGTCGGCAGTTTCGGTAATGCCGATATAGTTGCCCAGGGACTTGCTCATCTTATTGACTCCGTCCAGGCCTTCAAGCAGGGGCATGGTAATTACTATCTGCGGTTCCTGGTTCCAGGCGCGCTGCAGATCCCTGCCCATCAGCAGATTAAACAGCTGATCAGTGCCCCCCAACTCAACGTCGGCCTCCAGGGCGACCGAGTCATAGCCCTGGATCAGCGGATATAAAAATTCATGAATGCTGATGGGTTTTTCATTATCAAACCTGACTCTGAAGTCTTCGCGTTCAAGCATGCGGGCAACAGTAAGCTGCGACGCGAGCTTGATCATGTCATAGGATGTTAATTGCCCAAGCCAGGAGCTGTTGAATACAACCTTTGTTTTTTCAGGATCAAGAATTTTAAATATCTGTTCCTTATATGTCTCGGCATTTCTTTTGACGTCATCGAGGGTCAATGGTTTTCTGGTTTCTGACTTGCCTGTCGGATCACCAATCATGCCTGTAAAATCACCAATCAAAAAGTAAATATCGTGCCCCAGGTCCTGAAAATGCTTCATTTTCTGGATCAGCACAGTATGGCCCAGGTGAAGATCCGGTGCAGTAGGATCAAATCCGGTTTTGACCTTCAGCGGCACCCTGCTATCACTGGATTTTTTCAACTTGCGCGCCAGGTCTTCGCGGGATACTACGTCTACCGTGCCCCGCTTGATCAGTGATACTTATTCATCAATGGTATAATTCATGGCTTTTCAAATTGATACGCTTGATTTTTTGTGTAATCGCAAA
>JAFDBU010000188.1 GCA_019313095.1 Deltaproteobacteria bacterium
CGTATGTTGTTGTATACTATCCCGCTTTATCGGACGGCAAGACAACACAGTAATCATGGTCAGAGTAGCAATTGACCCCGAAAATAACAAAGAAAGAGGATCACTGCCTATGGCTAAGGAAGAGGCCATTCAAGTTGAAGGAACAATTATCGAACCATTACCGAATGCAATGTTCCGGGTCGAACTTGACAACGGCCATAAGGTGCTGGCGCATATATCCGGGAAAATGCGTATGCATTTTATAAAAATTCTTCCTGGCGACAGGGTAACGGTAGAGCTTTCACCGTATGACTTAACCCGTGGCAGGATAACCTTCCGTGCAAAGAATAAATAAAAATCATATGTACTAAGATTTACAATACAGGTGATGTGATGAAAGTGAGAGCTTCGGTAAAAAAAATGTGCAGCGACTGTAAAGTCTACAAGAGAAAAGGCGTGGTCCGCGTTTCTTGTAAAACCAAAAAACACAAACAGCGCCAGGGATAATCACCCTGTGAACTGATAAACTGTAAGTGGAGGAATAGAGTCTTGGCCAGAATAGCAGGTGTGGATTTACCGAAGAAAAAACACATGGAGATAGCACTGACCTATATCCATGGTATCGGGCTTACCTCAGCCCGAAAGATTCTTGATGAGGCGGGATTATCTTATAATACAAACAGTGATGATCTTACCGACGTTGATGTCGCAAAAATCAGAAAAATTCTTGAAGATAAATACCATGTAGAAGGTGACAGGCGACGTGAAGTATCCATGGACATTAAGCGTTTGATGGATTCAGGATGTTACCGCGGTCCGCGTCATCGCAAAGGGTTGCCCTGCCGGAGACAACGCACCAGCACCAATGCCAGGACCAGGAAAGGGCCTCGCCGCGGTGCAGGAATAAAAAGAAAATAACTCAGTGCAAAAAGATTCTGCTGATTACATGTTAAGTTCAATTTGAATCATAATATTACCAACGGATGTAACAGTTGACAGGGAGATAAAGATTTATGGCTGATCCGAAGCGAAATACCGGGAGAACGAAGAAGAAAGAGAAGAAGAATATCCCGGAAGGAATCGTCTATATCCAGTCCACTTTTAACAATACTATCGTGACTATAGCCGATAAACAGGGTGACGTGATCTCCTGGTCAAGTTCCGGTTGTCTTGGTTTCAAGGGGTCACGGAAAAGCACCCCGTTTGCTGCCCAGAAGGCTGTTGCGGAGGCGGCAAAAAAGGCAATGGATCAGGGTATGCGCAGAGTGGAAGTAAGGGTGAAAGGACCGGGGCCGGGTCGTGAGGCGGCACTGCGTGCTCTTCAGGTTGAAGGTTTTGATGTAAGCAAGATCTCGGATGTGACGCCTTTACCCCATAACGGCTGTAAACCACCCAAGCGGCGAAGAGTATAAATACAAACGATTTGTTCATGATCTTTGGATTAATCCGATTTTGAATGGAGGTATAAATTGGCCAGATATACAGGTGCATCCTGCAGGCAATGCAGACGCGAAAATCTGAAACTTTTTCTTAAGGGTGACAGGTGTTATTCGGACAGGTGTTCATTCGAAAGGCGCGCTTATGCCCCTGGCCAACACGGTCAGATGCGTTTTCGCAAGGTTTCTGACTATGCTGTACAGCTGCGTGAAAAACAGAAGGTTAAGCGTATCTATGGTATGCTTGAAGGGCAGTTCAGAAGATATTTTGAGATGGCAGAATCTTCAAAGGGCGTTACAGGCGAAAACCTTTTAATGTTCCTGGAAAGACGGCTTGATAATACCATTTTCCGTCTCGGTTTTGCCAATTCAAGAACCCAAGCCCGTCAGATTGTCCGTCATAATCATGTTCTGGTTAATGGCAAAAAAGTCAATATACCGTCTTTTCTGGTTTCTATCGGTGACGTAATAACTGTCAAAGAAAAGAGCAAAAAGAATCAAGCCATCAATGAGAGCCTTGATGCGGTTGCCAGACGAGGAGTCCCCAGCTGGCTTGAACTTGACAAGGACAACCTGCAGGGCAGTGTCAAGAGTATGCCTGAGAGGCACGAGATCACAATGCCGATCCAGGAACAGTTGATAGTTGAACTTTATTCTAAATAACATTTACTCAGGGAAGAACCTACCATGACTGAAAACCTTATTGAGGAAACTCCCTTTTATAAGAACTGGACCGAACTGATTCAGCCAGATCGACTTGAAGTCGACAAGGGCAGCCATACCGAGTCATACGGCAAATTTGTCTGCCAACCTTTGGAGCGGGGCTTTGCTACTACTTTAGGCAACTCACTGCGCCGGATCCTTCTTTCTTCCATCCAGGGTGCGGCAATTACTTCTGTCAGAATTGAAGGAGCTCTGCATGAGTTTACCGCAATTCCCGGCATTCTGGAGGATGTAACTGAGGTCATCCTGAACCTGAAGGAAGTCCGCCTCAAGCTAAACACTGCTGAAGGGCAAACGGTCAGGATCAGCAAAAAAGAAAAGGGACCGGTAACTGCCGCTGATATCATCTCAGACGGCTCAGTGGAAGTTATGAACCCGGAACAGCATATTTGCACGATAACCGGCAACGGCAAGTTTGAAGCTGAGCTCGAAGTTAAATGGGGCAAGGGGTACCGGCCGGCTGAGATGAATAAGACAGACGACCAGCCAATTGGAGTTATTCCCATTGATTCCATTTTTACTCCTGTCAAGAAAGTGCAGTATATTGTAACACAGGCCCGGGTCGGCCAGCAGACAGACTATGATAAGTTGACCCTGGAAATCAGCACGGATGGAAGTATTAAACCCGAAAACGCCCTGGCATATGCCTCCAAGATACTTAAGGAGCACATGACGATATTCATCAATTTCGATGAGGAAAAAGCTGAACCCGAAATCGAGGAAGTTGAAGAAAGTGAAGAGTCACCGCTGAATGAAAACCTTTATCGCACGGTTGAGGATCTGGAACTTTCAGTCCGTTCAGCGAACTGTTTGAAGAATGCCAATATTACCTATATCGGTGAACTGGTACAAAGAACAGAAGCAGAGATGCTGAAGACCAAAAATTTTGGCCGCAAGTCTTTGAATGAGATCAAGCAACTCCTCGAGGAGATGGATCTGTCACTGGGCATGAAGATTGATGAGTGGGAGCCGCCGGTGCCAGCCGAGGCCAAAGCAGAAGAAGAGATTATCTAAGCGAGGTGTAATAGCAATGAGACATAGAAAAGCCGGTAGAAGGCTTGGGCGTAACAGTTCACACCAGCAGGCCATGATGCGGAATATGGTAACTTCTCTGCTTGAGCACGAGAGGATTGTAACAACAACGCCGAAAGCCAAAGAGTTGCGAAAACTAGCAGATAAGATGATTACCCTGGCAAAAAGGGGTGATCTGCATGCCAGAAGGCAGGCTCTTGCGGTTATTCGTAGCAAGAAGGTAGTCGATAAACTTTTTACCAAACTGAAAGATGACTATATGGACCGTAACGGAGGCTACACCCGAATAATCCGTACCGGCAGCAGGTCTGGTGATGCAGCCGCAATGGCAATTATCGAACTGGTAAACTTTACCGAAGAAAC
>JAFDBU010000189.1 GCA_019313095.1 Deltaproteobacteria bacterium
TTTAACAACCTAATAATATATGGACCCATTCTGTGCCGCTGAGCATCGGAGCTGTTGTTGGCAAAAAGACGTTAAAACTGTCTGAGGCGAAGCCGAGTTTTTTAACGTCCCAACAACAGCGAGAAGCGTAAGGTATCCGCCTCAGGCGGACGGCACAGCCGGGTGCCCTTTTCTTGCTCCTTCTTTTGGGCAAGCAAAAGAAGGAGGTATCTTTAAATAGAAAGGATCCTTTTAAAACCAGCTGGCAACTACCCGGAACGATTTACCAATTAAAAACTTTAAGGCCAAACCCATGGAAATAACACTTACAACCCCGGCCCTGCTTTTCCCTGCTGTTTCACTCCTGCTCGTTGCTTATACCAACAGATTTTTAGCACTGGGTTCGCGTATCCGCAGCCTGCACACTCAGTTTAAATCTACCCCGGATGATCTTCTGGAAGGCCAGATCATCATCCTGAGAAAACGCGTTGTTCTCATCAGGAATATGCAGTTCTTAGGGGTAGGCAGTTTATTTTTATGTGTCCTGTGCATGTTTTTACTTTTTGGCGGCAAGCTTTTACTTGGAAAAATAATTTTTGGAACCAGCCTGGTTTTAATGCTTGGCTCACTTGGCATATCACTTCAGGAAATTCTGATTTCCATGAAAGCCCTTAACCTTGAATTAGGCGACATGGAAAAAGAAGACCGGCACATTACTTGAGCAATAATATTCTCACAACTTCTCTCCTCTACCCATGCCGCTTACAAAAAAATTGTGTGCATATAAGTTCTATGGTACATATCTTATAGTTATATTTATTACTTTTTCCCTTTCAACCATGGAGGGCTTCACATGCATAATCTGTTATGGCTGCAGGGAGCTAGCTGTGGTGGTGATACCATCTCCTTCCTCAATTCCGAGCAACCCTCTGCACTTTCATCATTTGAAGTATTAAACATCAAAGTACTCTGGCATCCATTTTTAAGCCGTGAACAGGGTGATGATGTCGTGAGGATATTTGAAGATATTCTCTCTGGCAGAACAAAACTTGATCTCCTCATTCTCGAAGGCGCCGTTCCCAATGGCCCTGACAATACGGGCAAATTTTTCATGTTCCATGGCCGGCCTTTCCGTGAGTGGCTTGCGGACTTCTGTAAACAGGCGGAAATGGTCATTGCAGTGGGCACTTGTGCGGCTTTTGGCGGTGTAGTGACAGGCCATGAAAATATCAATGAAATGAGTGGACTGCAGTTTCTCCATAATCAGAAGGGTGGATTGCTCGGGCCGGATTTTGTTTCAAAAAACGGGTTGCCTGTTGTCAATGTTCCCGGCTGTCCCTCGCACCCGGACTGGATTGTTGAGACCATTACAGCAGACCTGAAAGGCTGGCTGCATATGGAAGACCTAGATGATTTTCATAGACCGAAGGTGTTTTTCAGCAAACTTGCCCATCATGGCTGCCCCAGAAACGAATATTATGAATTTAAGGCCTCAGCTGTTCGATACTCACAACAGGGTTGCCTCTTTGAGTTTCTCGGCTGTAAAGGCACCCTGTGCGAATCAGACTGCAACGAACGACTCTGGCTCGGTCGGACAGGAAGCTGCACCAGAGGCGGTTTTCCATGTATTGCTTGCACCTCGCCACTTTTTCCGGACAAGCAGCGTCCGTATTTCAACACCAGAAAAATCGGCGACGTCCCGGTGACTCTGCCTCTTGATGTACCTAAGGCCTGGTTTGTCGGCATATCAGGCATGTCAAAGCTTGCCTGCCCGGAAAGGCTGAAAAAAAACGCGGTCTCGTTTAAATGGATCACCTGATTCCGGTATTAACCAGTAACCATCAGAAGGAATGTGGAGGCAGCACTGTTTCAAGTTTAGGCAACAACCCGTGGAGAGCAAATGGCCACCCTGATTGCAATTGACCCCTTTAACAGAATTGAAGGGGACCTGAGAATTGAAATTGAAGTTGATGATAATGCGGTGACTTCTGCAAAAAGTTCGGGCATCATGTTTCGCGGCTTCGAACGGATAATGCCAGGCAGATCACCCATGGACGCCCTGGTAATAACACCCCGTATCTGTGGAATCTGCAGCGGCTCCCACGGGGTGGCCGCTTCCAAAGCTCTGGCCCAGGCTCAATCTGCAGAAATGCCTGAAAATGCCTATTACATGAAAAATTTGATTTTGGGCATTGAGATCGTTATGAGCCATCTGAGTCATTTTTATCTCCTCTTTGCCCCTGATCTTACCGGCTTGCGCTACAAGAACCTAAGTGTCTATGAAACGGTGAACCAGCGCTTTACTGCCATGAAAGGCTCTTCAGTTGTCATGGCCTTGAATGCCCGACAAAGCGCTCTTGAAATCATGGGGTTAGTTGGCGGCAAATGGCCCAACAGCCTGGCGATACATCCCACCGGCACCACCTCAACAATGAATCTCAGCACTTTGACCAGAACCATTGGCATTCTGCGGGAATTCCAGGATTTTTTGGAAAAAAGATTCCTTGGCTGCCCCTTAAATGAATGGCTGGATATTGACAGCCTTGACAAACTCTTAAGATGGCAGGAAAAAGGCGTTCATAATGACAGCGACGTTGTCCTTTTCCTGAAAATGTGCCTTGGGGCGGGCTTTGACAGGATCGGCAAAGGGCCTGAACGGTATATGAGTTACGGTGCCTACGATCTGCCGGATGGATCAACCTGGCTGCCGGCAGGCTTTTTTGAAAGCAGGCTGCATCCCATGGATCAGGCACTCATCAAAGAGCATATCGGCTCATCTTTTTTCAGAGACGCAGTTGAAGCACGGCATCCCCTTGATGGTGTGACAGCCCCGCTGGCAGAAAAAAGCGGCGCCTACAGCTGGGCCAAGGCACCCCGCTATGATGGCAGGACCGTCGAGGTCGGGCCCCTGGCCAGGATGATCATTGCTGATGAGCCCCTGTTGACAGACATGATGCAACAGATGGGTTCCTCGGTCATGACACGCATGTTTGCCAGGCTGCGTGAAATGTGCAGACTCACAAAGGAGATGTCAGCTTGGCTCGAAAAAATAAATCCTGCCGAGCCTTTTTACGCAAGCCCTTCCAGCAGATTTTCGGCAACCGGTATCGGTTTGACTGAAGCGGCACGCGGCAGCCTGGGGCACTGGATGAAAATTTCCTCCAACCTGATTGTGAACTATCAGGTTGTTACGCCATCAGCGTGGAATATGTCTCCAAGAGATGAAAGCGGTCAGCCTGGACCGGTTGAGCAGGCCCTTACAGGTGTTCACGTGGCCGACCCCAATGATCCTGTTGAGGTAAACCACATTATCCGCTCTTTTGATCCCTGCATGTCCTGCACGGTCCATTAACTATAATTCCCCGTATCTGCTGCAGCACAATGGTTATTTCACAAACTTTTTTCGATTTATTCGGTGCAGGCTACAGAGAACCGGTTGTCATACTTTCCCGCGATCTCAAAATCATTGGCGCCAACGAAACCTTTCTTAAGGAAAACAACTTCAATCTGCAGGAAATTGAAGGTAAAATATGCCACGAAATTCTCAAGTCCTGCATGAACTTCTGCAAAGAACAGACCGATGAATGTCCGGTCTATGAAGCCCTGTCAACCCAAAAACCGGTTAGCGTCACCCAGCAGGATGTCATGGTGGATAATATACCGCACCACTATAAAATAGATATTTATCCTGTTCTGGGCAACGATAAGGATGACACCTATTTTCTGCATATAGCACGGGATATAACCAGCCGTATCGAAGAAGAACGGCTGAAAGATAACATGTGGATGGAAATATTAAGCCGCATGGAGAGTCTTTATGCAGCCATGGTGGCCGGTAATGAGAATATAGAACACATCAGGGGAGAAATTGACCAGCTCACTGAAATAGGCCCCCTTGCCGTGGTCGGCTGGAATCCCAAAGGGAAGATAATCAGATGGAATACCAATGCCGAAATCATTTTCGGTCGGCCTGCTGCTGAAGTAATGGGAAAACCTTTTATTGACTTTTTTGCCAGCGGCAAATCCCAAGAAAAATTTTCAGAGATTATGCAGCTAATCCAGATGGGGCAGACAGAAGTATATTCGCTGGCGGAGAACAGGACTGCTTCAGGTCATATTATCACCTGTGAGTGGTACCATAATGCTTATGAATTTGATGACGCCGGAGAGATTTCAGTCTGTCTGTCACTGGGGCAGGATGTTACAGAGCGTTTAACAAGGGAAAGGGAAGTCCAAAAACTGCAAACCCAGCTTGAGGCAATTCTAAATGCCACCGGAGATGCCATTGTCGGTATGAATAACCTCAGACGTATAACACTTTGGAATCCTGCAGCGGAGAAACTTTTTGGCTGGCTGACCAGGGAAGTTCAGGGGCGGGAGATCGAAATGCTTCTGCCTGCTGATCTGCGCGATAGCCATGAAGAGAAATTTCTTAAATTCATTGCGGGGCAGGACCGGAAAAAGGGCAAAAAAATTACATTTGAAACCCTGGCTCTGAGGCGGGACGGTATCACCATTCCGGTTGAAATCACGCTGTCATCGGCACTTATCGGGGACAAGCTCAGCAGCTTTGCAGTATTCCATGAAATCAGTGAAAGAAAACATGTAGAAAAAATTCTTGTACAGTCTGAAAAAATGCGTTCCTTGGGAGAGATGGCAAGCGGTGTTGCCCATGACTTCAACAACAGCCTGACAACAATTCTTGGCAATATTAAGCTGCTCAAAGAAACGGTCAGCGATCATGAAATTATTGAAAAACTTGAAGCTATAGACATGGCAGCCCGACAGGGAGCTGCAACGATTACCGGCCTGCAGCGATTCGGCCATACTTCTGAAGACGAACAGAAGCAGCTTGAACTGCTCGACATCAAACCTCTCATAGAAGAGATCAGGAATCTGACCCGGTTCCGCTGGAAAGACCTGCCCCAGAAGGATGGTTTCACCATAGATTTCACCACAGAAATTGAAGATGCACCTGCTCTGCATATTAATGGTTCCGGCTTTAAGGAGATGCTGACCAATCTTATTTTCAACGCTGTTGATGCTATGCCCCAGGGCGGCCATATTCATATCAGCGTCACACAAAGGGAAGATACGGTTGTCCTGGCAGTCCAGGATAATGGAGTAGGACTCTCAAAAGAGGAGGCCGCCCATATTTTTGATCCCTATTTCACCACCAAGGGCCGTGGGCATGCCGGTCTCGGCTTAAGCATTGTCAGGCGTTTTGTTGAGCATCATGGCGGGTCTGTCAAGGTTGAGAGCATCAAGGGTGCCGGTTCCACTTTCAAAGTTGAATTTCCCCTACTCACTACTACGGGACCGGAGAAACTGACGGGTACAGAAAAAATCCCGGAGCCTGTCAAGCTCCAGATACTGATCATCGATGATGAACCCCTGGTCCGGAATCTTCTCCGGCAGGTCCTGGAAAACAGGGGGCATACTGTTTCGGAAGCCGGCAACGGCCAGGAAGGAATCCGCTGCTTCAGGGAAAACAATTTTGATCTTGTCATCACCGATCACGGTATGCCGGTCATGAATGGCCTGGATACCGCCTTCCGCATCAAAAAACAAAAACCTCTCACACCCGTCCTGCTCATCACCGGCTGGCAAACTGATACTGATACTGCTTTTCAGAAGCCAAGCGCTATAGATGAGTTTATCACCAAACCTTTTGACCTGGAAAAACTTATTAAGCTTGTTGAAGATTACGGGCGTAAAGTAAAAAAAACATAACTTCAATGACAACCCCGTTTTCCTGAATAAAACGCTTTTCTTTCTGCCTGCCTCATTTCCTATACTGCAAA
>JAFDBU010000190.1 GCA_019313095.1 Deltaproteobacteria bacterium
GCAGTTTCGTCATTTTCTCCTCCACGGCTTTTATAGCCGCCTCCTACTTCATCATCAAGAACAGACTGAAAGACATTTCTCAGCTTGTCGACATCAAGAATGTCGTCTTCGTTCAGGAACTCCAGGGCATCATCTTCGAAATCTTCAACTTCCTCCTCAAAATCCTGACCCCGTGTATCTTCTTCTGTTCCTTCAGGTTCTTCAATAATCTCTGCTGTCAAAAGTTTGTCTTTTTTGCTGGGGGGACCAGCTGTGGTTCCAGCGCCCACCTGAAAAAGTTTTCCCTCAAGTTCTCTGAACTGGGAAGAAAGCAGTTCCCGGACTTCTTTTATTATGTCCTCCCGCAATCCCGAAATAGTTTCAATTTCCTGTTTCAGGTCGGTCAGCTCAATCCTGACGGCTTCTGTTCCCATTTTAAAATCATTTAGAGTATTGGTCAGGTCGGTTCCAGCTTCAGCCTGCCCCTGTTGCTGAGGAGCAATTGAGGAGGCAGCTTCCCTGGCCGAACTGACAACCTGCTCAAAACTTTTCTTCAGTGCATCAAAAGCCTGCCGGTCTTCCTTTAAGGCGTTTATTTCGGCAGCCATAGTTTCCGAGTTCTGTTTAAACGTATCCAAAGCAGCAAGAAATTCAGCCGGAATATCAAGTTGGGTTTGAGGCGTCATTTCGGCGGTGGCCTCATGTATTGAGGTGACAGCAGCCTTGATGCTGTTCTCAAGCGGAGCAAAAGAGGGCTTGTCCTGTTTGAGTACTGCCAGGTCGGCACTAATGGCAGCAATGGCCTGCTTGAGATCTTCCAGATTGTTTTCCAACTCCTCTGGAAATTCGATTTGGGGTACTGTGCTTACTGCCGCTTCCAGGTCCTGCTGTAGTGCCAGGATCTTTTCGTTCAGCACCGTGTTCTCTTCCGTGAGTTTGAAAAGGTTTTCCGCCACCTCCTCAAGAAAGGAGTCAACTTCAGCCATGTCAAAACCGCGGAATTTTACCCGAAACTCTTTGTCAATGATGTCCTGTGGCGTGATTTTCATCTCTTGCTGTTCCATAAGCTTATCCTATTGCGGCAGCCATTTGTTTGAGGGTCGGCACCAAAAAACTTTGCAGGAATATGATGGCCAGTATAAGAATCACGGGTGAAAAATCAATACCCCCGGCAAAAGCGGGAATTATGCGCCTGATTCTTGACAGCAGCGGCTCAGTTACATCATGCAGAAAACGGACGATCGGGTTGTATGGATCGGGGTTAACCCAGGAGAGTATGGCTCTTCCTATAATGATCCACATATAGGCGGCTAGGACAAAATCCACCAGTTTAGCAACGGCAAATAAAAAATTACTTAACATAAACATGTACGAATGCTCCTTAAGATTTTATCATGATACCTTGCTTCCAGGAGGAACGCCAGCAGACAATGCGGAAAGGGTCAGTTTGCCCTGTTCATCACGGGCGGCAAGTATCATACCATGAGAGGTCACGCCCATCAGTTTTGCCGGCTTCAGGTTGGCGACCATGATAACCTGGCAGCCAACCAGTTCCTCCGGCTGGTAATATTCAGCAATGCCGGCAACCACCGTACGTTCTTCAGGTGCCATGACGGTCAGTTTCAACAGCCGATCGGATTTGTTTATTTTTTCAGCTGCCGTAATCTCAGCAACCCGCAGGTCAAGCTTTTTGAAGTCATCAAAGTTGATAAGCCCTTTTTTATTTTTTTTAACAGTGTCAGGTGCTGCAGGGTCTTTTTTCTTTTCTTTCTGTTTGTGGGGTTGCAGCTGGCAGGTTTTTTTGTCAAGCCTGGGAAAAAGAGAAGCGCCAAGCTGAATTTTTGTACCCGGCTGCATAAGGCCCCAGCTGCCATGGTCTATAAGGTTTTGGTCAGCAGATTGATTTTCGGTAATACCCAGGGCTGCTGCCATTTTTCTGCTGGTTTCAGGCATAACGGGCACCAGGACCAGGCCTATGAGTCGTAATGTTTCAATCAAATTGTAGAGAACAGTTTTAAGCCGGGAGGTTTTGGCAGGGTCCTTGGCAAGTACCCATGGCTCGCTTGTGACGATGTACCTGTTCGCCAGTCTGATGACTGACCAGATTTCCTGCAGGGCCCTGTTAAAGGCAAAGTTTTGCATATGATGCATATAACTTCCTACCATGTTAACTGCTGCTTCAGCCAGTTCATTATCCTCGGGTTCCGGGACCGCAGGTTCCGGAACTGTGCCCTTGGCAAACTTACTGACCATGGTAAGTGAGCGGCTGAAAAGATTGCCCAGATCATTTGCCAGGTCAGAATTCTGCCTGGCAATGATGCTTTCATCGCTGAACGAAGCATCCAGGCCGAAAGACATTTCGCGCAGCAGAAAATACCGTACCGTGTCCACCCCGAAATCCCGGCAAAGGGCCTCGGGCCGCACTACATTGCCTATGCTTTTAGACATCTTGGCCTCATTGATATTCCAGTAACCGTGAACATGGAGGCGCTGATAGGGGGCAAGCCCGATGGCCTTCAGCATGGTCGGCCAGTATATGGCATGGGGTTTCAAGATATCTTTGGCGATTATGTGTTCAGCCACATTCCAGTAATGGTTAAATTCTTCCCCATCAGGATATCCTATGCCGGTGAGATAGTTAATAAGGGCATCAAACCAGACATAGGTGACAAAATCATTGTCAAAGGGTAGGGAAATGCCCCAGTCCAAACGGCTTTTGGGCCGCGATATGCATAAATCTTCAAGCGGCTCACTCAAAAAGGAAAGGACCTCGTTTTTATAGCCCTCAGGAGTTATGAACTCAGGGTTTTGGTTTATATGATCAATAAGCCAGTCCTGATACTTGCTCATGCGGAAAAAATAGTTGCTCTCAGAAATGGGCTGCGGTGCAGTCTGGTGGTCCGGGCAGTTGCCGTCCACGAGTTCTTTTTCTGTCAAAAAACGTTCACAGCCGC
>JAFDBU010000191.1 GCA_019313095.1 Deltaproteobacteria bacterium
AGTCGGCCTGTTCGGCTACTCGTTGTTTATAGTCTTTCATGATATTTCTACCATGGCCGGGACCTATTTTGTTCTGGCAGATCTATTTATAATTCCTGTCCTGGTGACGGTTTGCCTGAAGATTCTGGCCCGCTCACCAGCCACCCTGCGGGAGGCCCTGTCCAGTGAAAGTGGTGTCATCTCCCAGTCGCCTGAGCTGGAAAAATTTATGGGCCGCGAGGGCACGAGTATCACTGTTCTGCATCCCGGCGGCACCGCGATGATCGACGGAAAACGCGTAGATGTTGTAAGCCGGGGCGAGTATATTGAGAAAAACAGCAACCTGATTGTGGTAGAGGTTACCGCGAATCAGATAATTGTAAGAGAAAACAAATCTATATAGAGGAGAACAAATGAATATTGGTCAAATCGGTCTGTTGGTCCTGGTAGTTGCGGTAATTGCGCTTTTATATTTTGTCGGTTCTTCGGTTTCACTCTGGATCCAGGCCCTGGTTTCGGGCGCCAGGGTGGGATTGCTCAATATTATCTTCATGCGGTTCAGGAAAGTGCCGCCCAAAATGATCGTTGAGGCCAAGATCATGGCAGTCAAGGCGGGTCTTGAAATCTCGACCAATAATCTTGAGTCCCATTTTCTGGCCGGCGGCAATGTCCTGCGGGTCGTACAATCCCTGATCGCGGCCGACAAGGCCAATATCGAACTTGATTTCAACCGGGCTGCGGCAATTGATCTGGCCGGCCGCAATGTTCTTGAAGCAGTTCAGATGAGCGTAAACCCCAAGGTAATTCAAACGCCGCTGGTAGCCGCCATGGCAAAGGACGGCATCCAGTTGAAGGCCATCTCCCTGATTACGGTCCGAGCCAATATTGATCGACTGGTCGGCGGCGCCGGCGAAGAAACGATACTGGCCCGGGTCGGCGAGGGAATCGTGACCACCATCGGTTCTGCCAACACCCATAAACATGTGCTGGAAAACCCTGACAGCATCTCCAAAACCGTGCTGGCCAAGGGGCTCGATGCGGGCACCGCCTATGAAATTCTCTCCATTGATATTGCCGATGTCGATGTCGGCAAGAATATCGGAGCCGAACTGGAGACCGACCGGGCCGAGGCGGACAAGAAAATCGCCCAGGCCAAGGCCGAAGAGCGACGGGCCATGGCCTACGCGGTTGAACAGGAAATGAAGGCCAGAGTTGAAGAAATGCAGGCCAAGGTCGTAGCAGCCGAGGCCGAGGTACCTTTGGCCATGGCTGAGGCCTTCAGAAATGGTCAGTTCGGAATCATGGACTATTACAAGATGAAAAACATTGTGGCCGATACCAAAATGAGAGATAGCATTGGTGGCAAGGATACCGAACCCGAGGGCTCCACAAAATAACTACTGCCCTGAAGATGGGTGGTGGCAATAAGAAAACAACACCTAAGGAATAAATATGACTCTCGAAGGACTATTACCGTTCGTCCTGCTCTTCATTATGTGGGGGGCAAGCAGAATTCTTCTCAAGATGCCCAAGACCGATCAAAAAAAACAGGTTTCCACCGACCAAAAACCAGCTCTCTTTAAGATGCTGCAGCAGCATCTTGCCGACCTCGAAGAAAAGGGCCAAGATGAGGAAATCAATGATCCTGATGAATATTTCCGGCCACCCTCTGAGCCTCGGGCCGCCGAACACCAAAAGGAATCACTGATCGAGAGTGCGAAGGACTCCCTGCAGCAGAAGCCGGCCATAACCGGCAGGGAAAAGGTTTCCGTCTCACCACCGAATGCGGTCGCCAAACCCCGGGCCACCATTCATCGAAAAAAGCCTTGCAGGCCGGGAATGAACCGCCGCAAATTTCAAAATGCCGTAATCTGGGCGGAAATTCTGGCGCCGCCCGTGGCGCTGCGGGATTGAGGAAAAATCTTGGGGTCAAGTCTTGAAAAACAAGTAAATATTATTCCAAATGTGTCATTTTAAGAGGTGCCCATCGAGGCGGTGAAGATGCATATGTTGGATGAAAGGATAGAGAAGCGATAGATACTGATAGCGAAATTATCAGTGCACATGTATAATAATTCTACAAAAAATATTTCCTCTGCCCCTTATTCCTCCACTTAAATCATTCAGGCAGCACATAATCACTGCCCCTAGAAACAACTTTCCCTATGGTCAGTCCCTGAACCAGAATCGAAAATATCACCACACAATAAGTTATTGCCAGAATTAGTTGTCGCTGTTCTCCTGCAGGCAGGGAAAGGGCAAGTGCTACTGAAATACCGCCCCGCAAGCCACCCCAGGTGAGAATTTTGATTACATTTGGTGAAAAAGTGCGAATTTTCTTCAGCATAAGAATAGGTACGGAAACACTTATGAACCTGGCCGCAAGCACAATGAGAACGGCTAGGGCCCCGGCTAAAAGTATGCTGTACGAAAATGAAATCACCATAACTTCCAGACCTATCAATACAAACAGCACAGCATTTAATACTTCATCAATAAGTTCCCAGAACTTGTCCAGATGCACCCTTGTCATGTCACTCATGGCAAACTGTCTGCCATGGTTGCCAATGAGTAGTCCTGCCACCACTATGGCGATCGGGGCTGAAAAATGCAGAGCCTCAGCCAAGGCATATCCACCAGTAACCAGGGCCAAGGTGATCAGCACCTCAACCTGGTAATTATCAATCTTTTTAAGCATATAATAGGTAAGGTATCCTGCACCAAAACCGAAAAAAGCGCCGCCAATTGCTTCCTGGATAAAAAGAAGAACAATATGACCGGATTCTATCTCATGGCCGCCAGTGGCAATGCTCAGAAGGATAAGAAAAATTACCACCCCGATACCATCATTAAAAAGGGATTCACCGGCAATTTTAGTCTTTAGGCTTGATGGAATACCGGACGTTTTCAAAATACCTAATACTGCTATCGGATCAGTCGGTGAGATCAGGGCACCAAACAGATAACAATAAAGCATCGACATTTTTATTCCCATTAAAGGATTAATAATTAGCCAGGTAAGTGTACCTACTATGAAAGTTGATGTTAAAACCCCAAAGGTGGCAAGCCCTGTTATTACCCTGTATTGGTTGGTCAAATCATTTATGTTTACGTGCAGCGCACCGGCAAAAAGGAGAAATGAAAGCATTCCATGCAGCAGAGTTTCATCAAAGTCTATCTTGGTGAGAAGTTCTGTTGCCCATTGGCGGGTTTCAGGAATGAATTTGCCCAGGAAAATGAGCCCCAGTGAAAAGAGCAGGGCAATAAGCATGACCCCAATGGTCGTAGGAAGTTTAATTGTCCGATAATTAATATAACTGAATAAGGCAGCAAGGGTCAGCAGTATTGCGATGATCTCAAAAAGTGTCATTATTCAGGCTTTATATCTCTTACAATATAAAATCCTTCTTTTGTAAATGTATCTTGATTAACCTCATTTCCCTCAATTTTGACTAAAATATGAGCTGGATCAGAATAAACATTTTCCGGTCCTTCTGTTTTTGCAGAAGAACACATGGTAAGTATTTAACACTATAATCGTTTAAAAGATAAATATTATATAGCTAAATACTTCACTGTGCTTATAATATTAAATAGTGACGTAAAAACAATAATATTTGTATTGGGAAAACATACATGCCCACTCACCCATAACAAGTGATGTGGGTTTTATTATTTTAGATGTATTGGGAGGAATTACTATGGAACCTGAAGAACACAAAGGATTTATGATAGCTGATGCGCCTGGGTGGATGTTTAAAGCTACTAAGATAATACCATCCCCCTTTTTCAAAAATTCATATAATGCCTGTACTGTAGAATCTTTAAAAATCTCCATAAATTATGAACTGGAAAAAATAAAACGAACTAATAAATACAAACGGGGTAACAATTAGGGCTAAGCATGGAGATTTACTGATGTCATGAGTTGTCAAACTCAAGTACACCTTATGAAACCTTGAGGTGACAAAACCAACTATTGCGGCAAGCGATATGAACTGCTGATTTGCTCCAACCCTAACAAAGGATCAAACTAGATTTCCACCAATTTTCTTTCATACGATTTCATCTTTTCGGAAAGGTAATTATTTAAATATATTAAATTTTTTCAGAAGCAATAGTGAAGACTATTCTTGTTCGGCGTCAGAGCATGTGAGACAAATCGGACTCTGGTGTCGCTGTCTTAGTGAGGATATAAGCTATGCTGCTGCACTGAAACCCGATGTCCTCTCTCTGTCGATCCCCGTATCAGATCTGCATATTGAAAAAAAATCGGCCGTGACCAGGAATGGGCTCTGGCTAAAGCAAAGGCTGCAATTGTTGTTGCAAAACAGCTCGGCATCAAAACGGTTTCCTTAGGGCTGGAAGACGCGACTCGGGCCGACTGGTCTTTCCTGAAAAAAATGGCCGGGGAAGCTATTAACACCGGCGCGGATCGGCTCCGCCTAGCCGATACGGTCGGTGTAGCTACCCCCAGTGAAATAGCGGAACTGGTCCGAAGTATACAAGTCGTTGGTTCTGTGGAGATAGGTGTGCACATGCATAACGATTTCGGCATGGCCACTGCAAACAGCCTGGCTCCACTTGATGCAGGCGCAGATTGGGCGGATGTCACTGTTCTGGGACTAGGTGAAAGGGCCGGAAATGCCCGCCTGGAAGAACTTGCGGGTTATCTGGCGCTCAAGCGGGGTAGGAGGTATCGACTTGATTCCATAATAAAGTTGGCAAAAACTGTTTCAGCAATAAG
>JAFDBU010000192.1 GCA_019313095.1 Deltaproteobacteria bacterium
GGCTGATCGATGTTTAAAGCTTTAAGGGGCTGAAATATCAGGGGATGGTGGGTGATAATGCAGTCAGCTCCTGTTTCATGAGCTTCTGCTAGCACTTCTTCTGTTGGATCGAGAGCAACCAGGATGCCCTTTATAGTCTGACTGGGGCTGCCCAGCATCAAGCCGACATTATCCCATTCTTCAGCAAGTCCAAATGCTGCAATCACGTCAAGTGTTTTAAGCAGGTCTTTAACTGTCATTTTCCCTTTTATTTATGCCAAAAGCCCGGGCAATTACACTACTATAAAGAAAAAAGGCACACCTCTTGTTCAGGTGCACCTTTTATCACGGTTCAGATAATTTTTTCGGCTCTCCCCTTGAGAATGAACCTCCAGGGCCATTCCTTCAGGCGATAGAACCGGGTTACTACAATTTTATTACTAACTACCTGCCATTTCATTTTGTCATACAGCATTTGGAGCAGAAACCGCCTGCCAATAACCGGCGTGGAATTTATATACGGTACCTGCCTATGTGAGCTTTTTGCAAAGCTGATATTTCTTAAAATATTTTAATAAGATGTGCAGTCTAGCTGGTGGGCCTACCTGGACTCGAACCAGGGACCTACCGGTTATGAGCCGGTGGCTCTAGCCAACTGAGCTATAGGCCCATCCCAAAAAATAGAATTTGTTTTTTTACATCAGCCGTATTTTTTTGTCAACCGCTAAATTGCTGAACCTGGAAAGAAATCTGCGGCGGCAAAACCCTTTGATCAAATAAAGAGTTTCCCTTGACCACCAGAGTACTTTCATATAAGTTTTGCACTGTTTCCGGCAGATTCTCCTCTATATACTGAATGCGATTTATTAAAATATTTCCGGTTGCAGCCTTGATATATAACAACCTTCTCTATTTCATCACGGCCATCATCATTTTCGCCACAGGGAGTGTGCCCGACAAGCCGCAAATACCTTTTGCAGCGGCCTTTATCATTTTCTTCATGAAGGGTGTCGTTTATCATTATCTCGTACATAATGCCCACGCAGGAAACCGTGTCACTGCCGATAAAAAATATTTTGCCGTTGACCAGAAATTTTCACTCCTCGCTATTTTTCTCTTTGCCATAGATGTCTACGTGCTCGACATCAAATATTACCTGTCCTTTCTTTCGCTCAAGGGTCACCTACCCGCTTTGCTCAGCCTGGGCGGTATATCCCTGTTCTTCTTCTACTTGGCCCTGTTGTGGCTTGCAGCCAGAAAAAATTATATCCGGATTTTCGGACGCCGGTATTCTGCCAGGGAATTTGTCATCAACAATATCAAACTCAATCTTCCTATCGTTCTGCCCTGGCTTATCATCAACTTTATAGTGGATTTTCTCAAAATACTGCCCTTTCCCCTTTCAAGAATGCTTACCTCCTCTGAATGGGGTGAGACCATAATTGTTCTGCTCTTCTTCATCCTGCTGGCTTTTATTTTCCCGGTACTCATAAAATATCTCTGGAACCTGCACTCAATGCCTGCAGGACCTGCCCGGGCCCATATGGAAGAGTTCTGCCGGCAGCAGAAATTCACCTATTCCGACATCATGGTCTGGCCCCTCTATGAAGGAAAAATGCTGACAGCAGGGGTCATGGGCATATCAAAGAGATACCGTTATGTCCTTATCACCCCTGCCTTACTTGAAGTCCTTACACCTTTTGAAGTAGAAGCTGTCCTGGCCCACGAGATAGGTCATGTCAAAAAATACCACCTTCAGCTTTACCTGGTCCTGTTCCTGGGTTTTGGGCTTGTGGCCAGCCTCATTACTAGCCCCCTGCTGTATCTGCTCCTGAATTCAAACATTTTTTATCAGGCCATCAATTTCATCGGGATAGACCCTGAAGCTGCTCTGGCTTTCTGGGGTGCAGCCCCGATGTTTGTCATCATGCTGGTATATTTCCGGTATGTCTTTGGATTTTTCATGCGCAACTTTGAACGCCAGGCGGACGCTCAGGTCTTTAAGGCCCTTGGCGACAGCACGCCTCTCATAAATTCATTGGAAAAAATCGGCTGGCTGAGCGGCAATATCCGGGACAAACCCAGCTGGCACCATTTCGGCATCAGTCAACGTGTCGATTTTCTGGAAAAGTGCAACCGGGACAAATCACTCATTGCCCGCCATGACCGTAAGGTGTATGCCAGCCTCATTCTTTTTGTCTGCCTGTTGGCATTCAGTGGTTCCATATTCTGGAATATGGACATGGAACTGGACAGTGCGGCAAATATCAAATTTGTTGAATCCATACTGCTGCAAAGAGTCCGGCGGGAGCCGGATAACGCCATCTGGCATAGACTACTGGGTGACCTCAGGCAGGAGCTTAACCAGGAAATCGAGGCGCTGACAGCCTATCAAAAATCCCTTGACCTTGAACCCGGCAATCCGGAGATTTTAAACAACCTGGCCTGGCTTCTTATAACCGCTAAAGATCCCCAGGTTCGCGATGCTGAAAAAGCCCTGGATCTGGCAAAAAATGCCGCTTCGTTAAGACCAACGGCAGGGCATATCCTTGACACTCTGGCAGCAGCCTACTGGGCCAACAATATGATTGACAGGGCCCTGGAGGCTGAAAGAGCGGCAATGAAATTCGAGCCTGCCAACCGGCCGTTCTACAGGCGCCAGATGGACTTTTTTCTCAACAATACCTGGCCAGCTGACCTCAAAGCCTGGTCCAAGGAAAAATAAATGAAACACATCCTGTTAACCAACGACGACGGCATCCATGCGCCCGGACTGCAACTGCTTTTTCAACAAAGCCGGGAACTGGGCAGAATTACCATTATCGCTCCTGAGCATGACAGCAGTGCTGCAAGCCATTCCCTGACCATGAACCGGCCCTTGCGGGTGCGGGAAATAGCTGAAAACGTCTATGCCGTCAACGGAACACCGACGGACTGCATCACCATCGGCATCGGCAAAATCCTGCCCCAAAAGCCTGATCTGGTAATATCCGGCATAAATCCGGGACCTAATCTAGGTGATGACGTCAGCTATTCAGGCACCGTATCCGCAGCCATAGAATCAACCATGCTTGGCATACCATCCTTCGCGGTTTCCCTGGCCGCAGAAACAGACCCCCTCTACTATGAAACCGCGGCGGACTTTAGCATCAGGTTGGCGCTGCTAATACTGGAAAAAGGTCTCCCCAGAGATACCCTGCTTAATGTCAACGTTCCTAACAGTCAGGTTGGCGGTATTAAAGGTGTGGCGTTCACCAGACGCGGCAGAAGACTTTATGAGGATGCCATTAAAGAAACACTCGACC
>JAFDBU010000193.1 GCA_019313095.1 Deltaproteobacteria bacterium
TCCAAAACCGAGAGCCATTGCCAGTACAGTCCAGGTAATAACAAAACCGGTACTAACTGAAATCCACCACATGGGTCCTTCGATATTGAGGAGGTGGTTGGATACAACCAGCAGGATCAGGGCCAGGCCGGTAAAAGGAACAAAATAAAAGAGATACTTGTAGAAGATATACCTTCCGGCTGAAAGGGGCGAAGATATGATAATATAAAAAGAGCCACCTTCAGCGCCGATGGAAGGGTAGACAAAACGGGCTGCCAGCGAGGCCACAACAAAACCAGTCAGACCGATATTGAGAAATGCGATAAGGTTGGTGACATACTCCTCCGCAAACATGGAACGCTCCACCGGCAGGACTTTGAAGTTGTACAGGTAGACTACCACCAGGGCCGCGATCATGAAAAGCTGGGACCATTCTGCCGAATCCCGCAGAAACAGCTTAGCCTCTTTACGAAAGATCCACTGCATGGTGCTGCAGCGGTACTTCGCCCTGCTGAAAAATCGCCGGTAGCCGCCAAAGGATTCCTGTGATTTTGTTACCCCTGAAAGAAACCAGCGCTCCATAGCACACTCTCCGAGAAAAAAAAGTACCATGGGGGTAACAACCAGCAAGGAAATCAGCAGCAAGTCGATTTCCCGGTCCAGAAGATAATGGGAAAGCAGGTTTGACGCCCAGGCTGCAGGAATGTACGGCGCAGCAGGGGTTGCCAGTGACGAAAGATAGTCAATGAAGTGACCGTATTTATCCGGATTTACCAGATCCTCAGGCCTCATGAGCCTGAAGATGAGATAAATGAAGATGCCGAAGCATATTGACAGGTAAAGGATAATATCCTTGGTGCGTTTAGCGGGAAAAAGATTAACCAGCAGGACGGTTAAACCCATGCCGAAGGTCGTGGCTATAGCTGCGGTGGAGAGAATTGTCACCGCCATGAGGGGCCAGTACAGGATACCTGCATTAAAGACAGTGCCATAAGCAGCGAAGATCGGTATTGAAAAAACAAGCATCATCCACGAGGTGTAAATTGATGTTGTCAGGTAGCGCATAAAGAAAATTTCAGCATTCGTCACTGGGGCGGCAAAGATGATTTCATTGTCCTGTGAGAGGAACAGGGTTGATACGGCTGAGACCATGCAGGAAAAAATGAGCATGGCAAACATTGTTATCCATGCCATCTGGAAAATTTTCAGACTGAGAATGATGCCAAGTTCGTTCTGGCCGTGGAAATAGGTGACAACCCTAACAACTATCTGATAAAGGACAATACAGACTGTCAGACTGAAAATCAGTATGCCGAGGGTGCGGAAGGGCATCCTGTCTTTCGGGAAAAACCTGTTTTGAGCAGAATAGAGAAAAGGCAGTAAAAGTGTTTGGCGTTTGCTTGGCATGGTTTCAGTGTTTCACAAAATGTATTCAGCCGGACCGCAGGGCTGTGATTATATTTTGTAGTTCATAGGCCCCGGTAAGTTCCAGAAATATATCCTCGAGATCTGAATGTTCCAGTCGGGCTTCACGTTGAAGATCCTGCAGGTTGCCTAAAGCCCTGAGACTGCCGTTTAAGATTATTCCGATCCGGTCGCAAAGTTCTTCGGCAATTTCCAGGGAATGGGTTGAGAGGAAAATGGAGGCTCCGGTTGCTGCATGTCTCTTGAATAATTCCTTTACAATGCGGGCACTTTTTGGATCAAGACCTACCATCGGCTCATCCACCACGATCAGGGGAGGTTCGAGCATAAAGTTGCTGGTAATAATCAGTTTCTGCCGCATACCGTGCGAATAGCTTTCTATGAGGTGATGCTCCCAGTCTTCGAGATCAAAAAGCTTCAGGTAATGTGCTGTATTTCGGCTGAATATATCAGGTGCCAGATTGTAGAGACTTGCAATGAACTGGAGAAATTCATAACCTGTAAGTTTTTCGAACAGGTAGGGACGGTCGGGTATATAGCCGGTTTCCTGCTTGCATTTCCCAGGTTCCTGTGCCAGGTTGTGACGGTTGATAAGTATCTGGCCTTTATCAGGTTTTAAAAGACCGGCGATCATCTTGATCGTGGTTGTCTTGCCTGCCCCGTTGGGTCCCAAAAAACCAAAAATCTCACCACGTTTAACCTTAAGGCTTATACTATCGACCGCAGTGAACCTGCCGAATTTTTTTGTCAGATTATCTATAACCAGTATATGGTTAGAATCCTGCTGTTCCGACAAGTTGTGATCTGTTGAGTTAACTGATTCTGTCATGATTTAATTCTTTTCATTGTCAATTATTTCAATCTGCAGCTTTCCCAATAAAGCGGCAACTCTTACCTGCTCACTTGTTTCTCCTTCGACGAACTTGATGTGGCTCAGATCTGCCGGGAATTGATTCTTTGTCGTATCCACAGAGTACCAGATATCGTCTAGGCAGACCTCGTTCCAGGCGTGATAGTAAAAAGCCCCATCATAAAATGTTACTCCGGCAACTACCCGTGTGGGTATACCAACATTTCTGGCCAGGGCGGCAAAAAGGGCGGCATGTTCATTGCAGTCGCCGATTCTAGTGTTCAACGTGGTCCTTGCATCCGGGATGCCGAGAACCGGCCGTTTTTCAAGGTTATTAAATACCCAGTCAGATAAAATTTCGACACGTTCAAGATCGCTGTTTGCCATGCCGGCTTCTTCCCTGGTCAGCTCACTGATAAGTACGTTTTTTGTCTGGATATATGGTGTTGAAGCAAGTTCTTTCGTATAGTTGTTACAGGCTGCTGCCTCAGCTCCAGGCAGTTTCTCCAGGCGGATTGTCAGCATGTTGCCGTCAAGTTCCTGCCTGTCTTTATCAAGGTCAAAATTGGTATCAGCCGGCAGGGTCAGACGATAGCGCATTTCATTGCGGCCCTTAAGATCTAGGTTGGAGCCGCTTATCGGAATAGAGACGCTGCTTAAAATTTCCCGGCCCTTCACCGTGAGATCAGTGGCTTTGAATTCCGGTTCTGAGATAAATAAAAAGCCGGCCGGGGATTCCTCTTTGATCACCTTGCCTTCATCATTAAGCCAGCTGTTAATCCTGATCCCTGAAAAGGTTTCAAGAAAATGGTGCAGGTTGTAAACACGGTTTTTGATCAGGATTTTCTCCCGCCCCCTGTATTCCATGACAGTGTCCTTTCCGGACAGTGAAATTGGGTCAAAATAGGGTACTTTTAGCTTGTCGCCTGGTTGCAAACCCTGCTTAAGGAGATAAAAGCGGTTGTTCGTTGAAAGATAAGGCTGATTTTGCAGATGAATGGAGTCGGAAATCGTTTCCTTGCCTGTTGTCAGTGAAAATTTGATTTCCCGGCCGATAACTGTCCCTTCAGCATCCATTTTGTAAAAAGGAGAGGTGAAGTGAAAGTTAAAATTCTGCAGCAACATATCAGGACTCAGGCTTGCCTTAATCCTCATATCAACCGGATGGGATTCATTCAGTATATTCAAATACAGGAAAGCATCCTGATAAAGCACATAGCCGTCCGAACCTGAATCGGTCAGCCTGTTTTTTACATAGCCGATCCTCTCATTCTGAAAGTAAATGCCTGCAAAGCTTTCTTCACGGCCGCGTTTTATAATCTGTTCTTCGCGTCGGTCAATACTTTTGATAAAGTATTCACGTTTAAGCAGAGTCCCGAACAGAACAATCCAGAGAATAATAAAAAAAATTCGGAATGTATTTCTGGGAAAAGTCAATGAAAGCCTACCATTAAACTGAAAGCAAAAGACTGCTACAAAACTATAAAAAAATAAGCATTTCCCCGACGGCAGGCAACCGCAGAATAAAACGGGTTAAGGTTTTACGGCTGTTGCATCTTGCATACTTTTTCAGCCGACGACCCAGACAGCGTTATCCACACTCATGGCCAGGACTTTTTCAGTTACACTTCCGAAAACACCTTTAACTATTTCCTTGTCCCTGCGTCCCATTACTATGGTGCCAAAGCCATCAATCAGGGCCTGTCGCACGATCTGCCGGCTGGGATGCAGTCCTTTTTTGGTTTCAAGACGATGGATACGTTCAGGAGGAAAACCACTGTCGACCAGCATCTGTCTTGGAGCTAGAAAATAGAGATCATCGTTATCACAGTACTCCCGGCACCAGTCCTGGGGTAGAAAACGTTCACAAAAGCCGGTTCTGAGGTCCTGTTTCTGGGCAAACATGGCAGCGGAATGAAAAAGGGTAATTTCAGCGTTGGGGTTACCCCGTAATATATAACAGAGATGGTCAACAGCTTTCAGGGTAAAGTGAGAACCGTCAACAGGTACAAGGAATTTGCGGGAGTCAACCTGGCCGTCAACAATCCAGATCGGCACATCATGGCATTTTTCGAGTAAAGTGCTGGAAACACTACCCATGATCAATTCTTCAAGCTTAGAGACACCCCTGCGGCCAAGGACCAGGGCATCAAACATTCCCTGCCTTGCAATATTCAAAACCTCGGCAGCAGGGTTTGTTTTGGAAATTTTAACTTCTGTTGTGACCTGATTCTCTCCAATACAGTTGCGTATAAGTCTGTCAGCTGCATTGTTTAGAAATTTCCTGGCTGCAACGCACCTTTTTTGCTCTTCCGGACACAGTGTACTGATGAGTTCCTTCTCGTCAAGCCATTGCCGGGCAGTCTCGGAAGGATTACAGGGGATAACGGAGACCAGGTGCAGACGTATATCGGCAAGGTTGGCAAAGAGCTGTTCTATGTAATGAAGCGTATTGGAACTGTAAACTGAACCGTCAACAGCGATGAGCAGTTTTTTCTCCATGGATCAACCTCATTTCTGTATTATCATTGGGATTATCATAGATACAGGTCACCCCGCAATAATTTCGAAAAACAAGCTGCCGGCCCATATGCTTGATATAGTTCGGCAGCAGCGGTATTTTGCCTCCACCGCCCGGGGCGTCAACAGCAAAGGTTGGGACTGCCATCCCTGATACGTGCCCGATCAGGGACTGCATAATCTCAAGGCCCTTTTCAACCGACACCCGGAAATGATCAGTGCCTTTGGTCATATCTGTCTGGAAAAGATAGTATGGTTTGACGCGTATTCGCAAGAGTTTATAAAGCAGGTCTTTAATAATTATCGGATCGTCGTTTATACCCTTCAGCAGGACAGTCTGATTGCCAAGGGGAATGCCGGCATCAGCTAATCGGCTGCAGGCCTCGGCCGCTTCTGGGGTTATTTCATCCGGATGGTTGAAGTGGGTATTGATATAAACCGGGTGATACCTTTTTATGAGTGCAGCAAGTTTTTTTGTCACCCGCATGGGCAGGGTACAGGGTACCCGGCTGCCGATCCTGATAATTTCGACATGTTTTATAGCACGCAGGCTGGCAAGGATATATTCAAGTCTGCTGTCAGCCAAAAGCAGCGGATCTCCTCCTGAAACCAGTACATCCTTGATAGCGGGGGTTTCGGTAATATATTTGATACCGCGGTTTATGGTCTCAAAGTTGATATGCATAGACTTGGTACCGACTTTACGCTTTCTGGTACAGAATCGGCAGTAAACAGCACATTGATTGCTGACCAGAAAAAGAGCGCGATCTGGATATTTGTGAACGAGGTTAGCAACCGGGCTCAAGTTTTCTTCGTTTAGGGGATCATCAATGCAGACAGTATCGTATAGTTCCTGTAAATCAGGGACAACCTGTCGCCACAAGGCATCCCCCGGCTGTTTGATCAGACTTAGGTAGTACGGATTTATACGCATGGGGTAAATATCCGCAACCCTGTCAATGTCTGCCAACGGCAGAGCAAAACGGGATGTCAGTTGTTTAGATGTTGTAATACTATTCTGCAGATGGGTTTGCCAGCGTTTCATAACATGGTACAAGTGATTTTTTCAGGCAGCATTTGCAGGTGTGCTTCTGTTTTATTGTTGAAAGGGAACACAACGGAACTGGTTATTCAATAAGTTGCTATAAAAAATAATTTAAAGTTTTTTTTCCAAGCCCTTGATATTGTCATGCTCTCCCAAGACAACGAGGATATCATTGGGAAGTATTTCAGTTCCCGGGTTAGGATTGAACAGCATTTCTCCTTTTTCACGCTTGATGGCAACTACTATCAGATCATATTCTGACCGAATCCCTGATTCCATCAAGGATTTATTTGCAAATGTTGCTTTGTCTGAAACGCGCAATTCTTCAAGTCTGAGCCCAAGTTCCCCATCATGGACCGTGAGATCAATAAAGTCAATTACAGTAGGCCTGACCAGTGATTGAGCCATCCGGCGCGCCCCTATCTCGTAGGGTGAAAAGACTTTGTTGGCGCCGGCACGCAAAAGCTTTGATTCCGCCCCTTTTTTACCGCTTGAGCGGGCCAGAATATAAATGTTGGAATTCTGTCCCCGTGCCGAGAGGATAATATAAACATTGTCGGCGTCTGAACTTGTCACGGCAATTAAAGCTTTAGCCTCATTGATATGGGCTTTTAGCAGGGTATCGTCACTGGTCGAATCTCCATCCAGTACGAGATAACCTAACTCCTCTATTGATTTTATCAATTCGGGATTATTTTCAATAATGACA
>JAFDBU010000194.1 GCA_019313095.1 Deltaproteobacteria bacterium
GAAAAAACTGTATGGTTGTCAAACTCCGCATCGGTATAGACCTTATTGTCCGCACCCTGATAGTCTCCGTTAAAATCATTGAACAGGGAAGGATGCATATAGGCATGGTAGAGAGAGGTGTAAAAAATTCTCCTGTCCGAAATGTCCGGCTTCAAGAAGAGTTAAAAGGGATATTTTGGGTGGAGGTGAGTGTTTCTGGTATAAGAACTGGCAGGCCGGCAGGTATAATGTAAGAACCTACCAGACCTATATTCTGTTTAAAAAGTTTGGTATTGATAAGGATCTTTTTCTAAAATAATGACAGCTGCTGCCGGGGCTGAGTCAGGGCGAGAAGCTTCTGCCAGATCCGGACCATGGCCAGCGTGTCAAGCCTGCAGTATGCCAGCAGGTCCTGCCTGATTTTTTCTTTTTCTGCCGCTGCGCTTATGGCTGCCAGTTTGGCATAAGCCAGCATGGCCGCCTTTCCGTCAGCTATGTTCAGGTTGTCATAACTCAGTTCAGGGACCAGGGCGGGCAAAACATACTTTATCGAGTGACTGCCGCACATTTCCTTGACATAATAGTCCCTGTTGCGGAAGGGGACCATAAGGTCACCAATCCTTGCTGTAATCGACTCGATTTCAGAAGCAAACTCGGGAAAATCCCTGGCAATTTCCTGTAAGCGCGATATTTCAAAACTCTTGTTATAGACAAGAATCGTCCGGCATGATCGTTGCTCTGCAAGCAGTTTTTCGATCAAGGCACGCCGCGGATCCTCATCAGGCCGGCCCAAAAATTCATGGTGCGAGAGCTTGCAGTTGTCAAGGATGTGGAGCGAGTATTGAAAGGTGATCTGCTGATAGGGCCGCTGAAAGTCAAAGGAAGGTATCGGTTCCATGAATGTTTCAAAGTCAAGAAATCCCACCGGCTCAGTAACGGTTTTAAGGAATTCTTTGATGTTGCGGATGTTGACAAACTCTCTGCCAGTCAGTTCCGCCTCAACCTGGAGCTGCATCTTTTCAGACATGGAGAAATCAGGCGGAATATCCCTCATATGCAGAATGCCACTGTTGTATAGGGCAAACTTGCGGTTGTTACGCAGATTGGCAATATCAAAAATGGAACATTCCGGGATATGATGCCAGCAGTAAGGCATGAAGTCACATTCGTAGGGCTCGGTACAGTATGGCCCGATGTCAATAGCAGGTTCACCTTCCTTCAGGGTTTTCCGCATATCTGCAAGCAGCTGTGGGATACCCGCCTGTCTGCTCAGGGTCAGATCGGTGACATCATCAATTGTAAAGAGTTTCTGCAGGTCTAGGTCTCCCAGCCTCATATACCCGTTGTTAAGGTGTACAAGAAATACCCGGGAAATTGTGAGCCCCGATCCAGCCACAATATAATACTGGATTGCGGTATCATTGATGAAAATGTCCTTGGACTCGGTGGATGACTTGACCTCGTAGAGTTCCCAGCCGTCAGGCCCCTTGTGCAGAATGTCAACCATGGCAAGAACGTTATCATGGCTAAAGGTAGCCTCGTAGATCGTCCCTGTCCCTTGGGTAATGAGCTCACTGGTTGAGCTTATGTTCCTGGAAATGCCGCTGCTGTATTCCAGGGTCACACCATCAGGAAAAAGCTGTTGGGCCAGGATACCGACTTCGGTGCCGGCGTCAAAACGGGCCTGAAGAGCCGCATTCGGTTCCGCCCTCAGTTCCGGTTTGTTTTTGAAAAGCCATAATGATTTATGACACTGCAAACCGCGGGTAAATTGTGATTTCGACAGAAAGAAGGACCTGGACTTAGTCATGAATGGTATTATCCCCGATTAATTTTTTGAAAGCAATATGAAATGAAGTAAAGCCAGCTGAGACATTTACCGCACCTGAACAAACAGTTTTTCAGCAAATTGGGCTTTTGTTTTGGTGCATAGTATAGTATTATGGGACTGGCGTTAATAATTGATCCGTTAAATTGAGCTTTTCATTGAAAAGGAGGGAAAAATGGAAAAGAAATATCTAAAAAAGGTATTGACCGGACTCAGCATTGCAGGCCTGGTTACAGGCATTAGTGGGCTGGCCCTGAGTGCGAGCTGTTGAAGCGGTGGACAAAAGAGTGCAGGTAGCACTCAAGAGGTAAAACAGGAAGCACCTGCTCCACCTCCAGCTCCGGCTTACGGAAAACCTGCTGCAGCAACAGAAGAGGGAGCCACAGCAGCAGCAGAAGAAGAAGAAAAGACGGAAGAGGAACAAGCAGAGGAGAAAAAAGCAGAATAACGGTAACGAAATAAGAGAATTTTTGATAAGGGGATTGGCAGCAAAAGCAGCCAACCCCCTTATTTATTTGTTTTCTTTGGCCAATTTTTGAGCCTTATCAATCAGTTCTGCCAGGGAAAGCAATTTAGGAGTTGGAGGTTTTTCAAAAGATTCCTGCCATTCGACCTCAGAAAGTTCCAGCTGCAGATACTCCACCACCTGGAAATAAATGTGCCAGCAGTCAAGGGTCTTGAAACAAGGTAGTCCCATATTTTCCTGGCGGCAGTAAGAGAAATAAATCTGCTGACCCAGTCTGGGACATCGTATTTTAAAGGAGTCGTCAGGCGGTGTGTTTTGGTGCTTCACGCTTAAATTCTCTTAGGCGTAATGATCTGGGGAGCGGCGCTCAGGAACGAGGGTACGTTCAATTGCGCCCTCATTCCAGGCCCTGGAAACATAAAGATTGCAGTAACAGCTGCCAAACTCCTCAACATCCGGTTCCCGGTATACACATGGGCAGAGAATATCTTTGTCCTTTTCGCGTTCGCCGGCTGCCAGCCTGCATGGGCATGACATATAACCGTAACGATCCTTGTTGGTCATAAGGGCCCGCAGGAGTTGGAAAGTTTTTTCTCTGTCCCGGTTAAAGTAATACCCTTTGGGTTCCTGGATCTTGCGCAGCGTCTCGTAAAGTTCATCAACCTCAGTGTGCAGGCCCAGCATATCTTTTATTTCCTGGGGTCTCATGCCGACAACAACTTTATCACCACAGATAAGCGTTGGAAAGGTACAGTTCGGATTGATTTTTTTTAATTCCTGCACCGCCTTTTCCTTCTCCTCGACCGGCAGCAGATCAACCACAATTGGTTCATAGTCAACCGCCAGATCATCCAGCATTTTCTTGGTAAGTTCGCAATAGCCGCAGGTGCTCAAAGAATATAGAATCACTGATTTTTCCGCCATGGAGACACACCTTTTAGTTATTATTAAGTATTTACATGAAACAGCATACTTTTATACAATATTTTTATTATCCTAAACATTCAGGTGATTTCGGTCAACAGCTTACCTTAATCTTCATGGAAAATGTCAGGGAAGATTGATTATTGTGTTAATTTCTATTGTTGGGAGCCGGCTACACGAAGATGGCAAAGAAGGAAATAGGAAAACAGCAGGCTGAGAAAAACAGAATACGATTGGGGCTTTGCTGTATCTTCAGAAATGAGCCAATCCGGTTCAGGGCCGCAACTGCCAAATATCTGATGCAGTTCAGCCGCATTGAACAGCTGCAGAAACTCTCAAGCCTGTGTTTGCAAAACTCCCATAACCTGCAGGCTGCTTTGAAATTTCTGCAGCATAGTGGTATCGGTGCTTTTCGTATTTCCTCTTCCTTTTTTCCCCGTTTTACGCATCCGGAAGTAGGGTATAGTCTGGCTGATCTCCCTGATGCAGGTTCTATCATCCACAATCTTCAGCTGGTGAAAAAGTTCCGGCAGCTCCATAATATCAGGCTCAGTTTTCATCCGGACCAGTTTATTATCCTGTCTTCACCAAAGGAAGATGTAGTGCAGAACGCCATAAAAGAACTGGAATATCAGGCAATGCTGGCAGAACATGTCGGTGCGGATGTCATCAATATCCATGGCGGCGGAGCCTATAATGACAAAAAAACAGCGCTGCAGAGATTCAGGAAGAATTTCGAACTTTTGTCCTCGGCAGTAAAGGAAAGGCTGAGCCTGGAAAATGATGACCGGATCTATACTGTTGCCGATCTGGCCCCTTTATGTAATGACCTGCAGGTCCCGCTTGTTTATGATGTGCATCATCACCGCTGTCATCCTGACGGCCTGACGGTTGAAGATGCTTCTGCACTGGCATGCTGGACCTGGGAGAGGAGCGGCCGGGAACCATACTTTCATATATCTTCACCGGCAAACGGCTGGCTGGGCAGAGATCCCAGACCGCATGCGGATTTTATCGATCCTGCTGATTTTCCGGACTGCTGACTGGGTTCGATTTCACGGTCGATGTGGAAGCCAAGGCAAAGGAGCTGGCAGTTCTGAAGCTGAAAAAGGATCTGGAAATGTCATAGACACCAGGGATCCCGCATGCGGCCTGTAAATACCCGCCCTTGTTACCCAAAACCCAAAGAGTCACCCGGAATTGTGGTTATCCGAAATATGCTCCACAGCATGGGGTTACGTTACTTCAATCTGAATTAGGTATTATATTTTAAATGAGAGACAGCATATGTTTTTGTATATGCGCCTGTTAATGAGTAAATGGAAACAGCTGTTTACCTGTATTTGAGCAGGAGAAAAAGGAAAGACGCTGTTGATAAACAGTATAGTGATGGACAAGGTAGGTAAAATGGGTTTTAAAAAACTGCCTGATAACCGCGGCATGCTCTATGTGCCCGAATGTCTGACTTGCAGGAAGAAGAATCCCTGCCGGGATTGCTTTTCCTGTCAATGGTGCAGCAACGAAAGATGCCTTGTCTGCAAGGGAAAGTGCCCCTCAATAAGCCAAAAGCAGCAAAATAGCAGGGTTCCCAAATAGCACATTAAGTCTTTATTGATTCCCGTCGGCTTTTACCCCAGAGAATGCAAGCCAGAATTACTGCCAGCATCGGAATCAAACCCATATTGACGGTCTGCCAGCCATAGCGGCCCTGCAGGACTCCTGCGGAAAGTGAAGACAGCGCCACGGTGGTGAAGACGGCAAAATCATTCAGGGCCTGGGCCTTAGCCCGTTCTTCCGGGCGGTAGGTTTCGGTAAGCAGCGTAGTGGCGCCGATAAACAGGAAGTTCCAGCTGATGCCCAGAAAAAGCAGAGCGGCCCAGAAATGGGCGACACTGGTACCGGTCAGGTTGACAGCCAGGCAGGCACCACCAAGAACAGCACCGGCAAGCATGATATTGAGCACGCCGTAACGATGTATCAGGTGGCCCGTGAAAAATGCAGGAGTGAACATGCCGAGGACATGCCACTGGATGACAAATGAAGTTTTTGGAAAAGGATGGGCATAATGGTGCATGGCAAGAGGTGTGGCAGTCATGGCCAGGGCCATGACACCATAGCCCAGCATACCGCAGACAACGGCGACAATAAACATCGGCTGGGCCGCAATAACCATCAGGGCGCGGCCCGTACCGGTTCCGGAGATATTTTCGCTGCTGGATTTGGGAGGCAGCTTTAAAAAAGCCAGAACAGCAAGCGACAGGATATAGAGGCCGACAAGAGAGGCGTAGCTTCCGGCAAATGGCGCATTCTCGATAAGCTCTTTGGTTATGTTGGCCAGGTTGGGGCCGACAAATGCTGCAACTACACCACCGGCCATAATATAAGACACGGCACGGGCTTTCAAATCCTTGTCCACTGCATCAGCAGCAGCAAAACGATAGTAATTGCCAAAGCCGTTGAAAATGCCGATCTGCAGGGTTCCAAGGGCAAAGACTGAAAATTTGCCCTTAAGGATGGCCACGGTGGCAAAACAAGCACCGCTGATGCCGAACAGCGATGCGAGTATAAAACCATGTTTACGACCGATGCTGTCCATGAGCAGTGAGGCGGGAATGGTGGTACACATGGTTGCTATGAACTGGGCCGCCAAAGGGAGAGTGGCCCAGGATTTGTTCTGGGCCAGACCGTAACCGACCAAAGCAGTGGTAGTAATGATCAGGGATGACCCGCTCATCATCAGGGCCTGGCAGGTTGCCAGCAGGGGAACATTACGCCGGAACGTATTCATAACGGTGAATCTATGCTGTGTACCCGGTTAGATACAAGTAAAATAAAAAAACTTTCTTCATATCTCCAATGTACTTAATTTTTTACCTAGAGGAACAGGGAATTTTTTATCTTTCATACAGTCTGCCCTATGTGCCTTTAATAAAAGCGGTGAAATGAATGGCAACACTGATAGAAAATGTGGACCTGCGGAACAGGAATTCGGTATTTGCAGACCGGCATGATGCAGGGCGGCAGCTGGCGGAAAGGCTGCGTCAAACAGTCGGCCCCGGGAGTCTTGTTCTGGCCATTCCCGCGGGCGGTGTACCGGTTGGGGTTGAGATTGCTGAAACACTCGGGCTTGATCTGGACCTGATCCTGGTACGCAAAGTGCAGATACCCTGGAACAGCGAAGCCGGTTTTGCAGCGGTCAATATGGATTCCGACCTGTTTGTTAACGAGCATCTCCTTTCTCTGTTGCATCTCTCAGACGAACAGATAGAACAGCAGGTAAAAAAAACCATGGCTACCATTGAACAGCGCAACTTAAAGTTCAGGCAGAAGCGTCCGTTCCCGGATATTGTCGGCCGCTCAGTTATCCTGGTGGATGACGGGCTGGCTTCGGGTTTCACCATGCGGGCCGCCATAGCCTATGTCAGAAAAAGAAAACCGGATTCTGTTGCCATTGCGGTGCCGACCGGTTCAGCAGATACGGTTAAAATGTTGCTCAGGGAGGTGGATACTCTCTGCTGTCTCAATATCAGAGAATCTTATCCCTATGCCGTGGCCTCGGCCTATCGTAACTGGTATGATCTGGAGGATGAGGATGTGCTTGCCCTGCTTGACAAGGGGAAATAATCTGTCACGTCCTAAAATAGTTTACACATTTTAAGCCGCATGCCTCAAACCTCATACCGCACACCGCACACCTCACTCAAAAATTGACCTAAGTCATTTTGCCTGCCGTCAGGTTTAGTTAAAATGGTGCAATACTTTTTAAAGGAGCCGGGAAAATGGAACTTCACAAAGATATGGGGAACAGACCGATCAAGGAGGTTGTTGAAGCACATCCGAAAATCGGTGAGATCCTCAATAA
>JAFDBU010000195.1 GCA_019313095.1 Deltaproteobacteria bacterium
CTGGTTCTCTTTATCGCTATTCTTGCAACCATCATTAATGCCTACTTTATGTCGCGGGCTTTGGAAAAACCCATACGGCAGCTTGTTGACGGCACCGACAGGGTTGCCGAAGGTGATTTGACTCACCGTGTCCAGGTTCGTTCCAGGGACGAGATCGGCCAGTTGGCGGCATCCTTCAACACCATGGCTGAAAAGCTTAAAAAGTCACGCCAGGAACTCCTTACGGCAAAGGCTTTCACCGATAACATCATACGTTCCATGAGTAACTGTCTCCTCGTAGTGAACAAGGACCAGACAATCCGGACTGCAAATCAGGCCACTTACGACCTGCTCGGCTATACCGAAGATGAACTGATCGGCAAACCCTTCTCAATGATTTTTGCAGAAGGGTATTACAGCGGTATTGGTCTTGATGACTTGATAAATAAAGGCTTCACCCGTAATGTCGAAACAACCTACCGCTCAAAATACGGCAAAAAAATCCGCATGCTTTTTACTGCCTCGGTTATTTTCAATGAAAAAGGCAGGTTCGAAGGTATTGTCTGTATTGCCCAGGATATTACCATGCAGACCGAAACTCTGCGGGCCGGTCACCTGGCATCTATAGGCGAACTTGCGGCAGGCGTGGCTCATGAAATCAACAACCCGATTAACAGCATCATCAATTTCGCACAGATAATGGCTGATGAAGTTAAAAAAGGTGAACTACTTACGGAAGAAATCCCGGAAAGAATCATCAAGGAAGGTGATCGGGTTGCAAGTATTGTCAGCAGCCTCCTTTCCTTTGCCCGCGAAAATGAAAAGGAAAAAAGACCGATTGATGCCCGCCATATTCTGGATGAAGTGCTGGCTCTCACCGAGACCCAAATCATCAAGGACGGAATCAACCTGACTGTAGATTTCCCGGCAGGACTCAAAAAAATACTTGCCGACTTTCAACAGATTGAGCAGGTATTCCTGAATATTATCAACAATTCACGCTACGCATTGAACCAGAAATATCCGCAAGCGCATCCCAGGAAAAACTTCGTCATCCACGGCAGTGAGGAAATGATTGACAACAGGCTTTTTCTCGAAGTCACCTTCCTGGATTACGGCACCGGAATCCCCGCGGAATTTATTGATAAAATTTATAACCCTTTCTTCTCAACAAAGCCTTCCGGCATAGGAACAGGTTTGGGACTTGCCATCAGCCACGGCATCATTACCGACCACGACGGCAAGCTCACCTTTGAAAGCACTGCGGGGGAATTTACTAAAGTTACAGTTCTGCTGCCGGTAATAGCAGTGAACAGCTGAAACAAATCATTCAGAATGAATCATTCATACCGAACCCGGAAGGACTTTATGGACGATGCTCTGGAACGCTGTATTTTTTCCGTAAGACGGGAACGGCAACTCTTCGCAGCCCGGGATCTTTTCTTATATGCCGTTGGAGCTTCAATTCTTATTTTTTCGGTGCATACTTATAGAGTTTTCGTTGCAGAGTTCTCCGGTGAATTCCAAGCTTCTGAGCTGCAGCGGTAATATTATTATCGCAGTCGTTTAAAACCCTCTGAATATGCTCCCATTCGGCTCTCGCCAGTGAGGGGACTTCAAATTCCGCCTGTTCATCAGCATCATCAGGCAGATCAGAGTCTCTTTCAAAGGCATTGAGTATGTCATCAACATCAGCGGGTTTGGGAAGGTAATAGTGCGCCCCAAGTTTAATGGCTTCAGTTGCAGTAGCAATACTGCCATAACCCGTAAGAACAACTATTTTCAGAAACGGCAGAAACTCCTTGGCCTCCCTGATCAAATCAAGACCGCTTTTTCCAGGCATCCTCAGATCAATCAGGGCCCAGTCAGGATTGTTGCTTTTTATCATTTCCAAGGCCTGATCAACGTCAGCAGCCTCAAAAACCACATATCCTCTGTTGCTGAATGCACGGGCCAATCTTTCTCTAAAACGGTCTTCATCATCAACCAGTATAATGCTCTGCATGAATGGATCCTCCTATGCTCCAGCCTCCTCAAACCTTGCTGACCCCAATTTGTGTCAGGGCCAAACTGATTGTTACTGAGGTGCCTTTGGGTTTTTCTGAGGAAATCCTCAGTCCACCACCAAACTGCTCAGCCATGTTCTGTGCCAGAAAGAGTCCCAGGCCTAAGCCCTTGCCCTGTTCTTTTGTGGTAAAAAAAGGTTCGGCGGCCCTGGCTGCTGTTTCATCGTCCATGCCTGAACCCTGATCTTCCACCTGGAAATATAAATAATCTTCATCATAAAAGCATCGTAGATATATGTGGGACCCAGGTTCAGAGGCATCTATGCCATTTTTTATCAGTCCCTTTATTGTGCGGACCAGGGTTCTTGAGGGTACTAGTATTGAAAATGCCACAGCTTCATTGGCAACCATGATCCTCTCCCGGTCTACCCCAGAAAATTCCTCCAGTGTCCGTTGCACTATTTCCTCAACCGTAAATTTTTCCAAGGCCTCGCCCAGATGCTCGCCGGCATCGGCAGCCATCTGGTATAAAATATCCTTACAGGCCTTGACCTGGTCCTTAATGAGTCGGGCGTCTTCAATAAGTCCAGGGTTGCACTGCCCTGCCTTTAATTGATGCAGCATCTCGCCGGCAGCAACTGCAATGGTTGACAACGGTGTGGAGAACTCATGGGCGGCTCCAGCCGACAGGGTGGCAAGTGAAGCAAGCTTCTCGCTTCTGGCCCTTTCCTCTTCCAGGCTGACAAGGGTCTGCTGGTGCTCCTCAAGCGCCTTCTGAATACGTCCTACAAAGAATACGATAAAAAATGCAGTAATTGCAAAAGCCAGAAGCATACCTTTAAGATGGAGTTTCATATGGTCGGACAGCTGGGTGTACTCTGCAACAGCCGGATGGCAGGCTTCCTGGATTTCAGAGCCCCCGATAAAACCACCGGGCAGTATAAGGGGCAGAGGTCCGAAGACATCCTGGTCTATAACAAAGAGGACGCCATAACAAATTACAGTAAAGATGGTGAGACTCCAGGACCAGCGGGACCGCATCAGAACTGCTCCAAGGACAATATGGATAAGATAAAGAAATGTAAAGGGGTTCATCGGCCCTCCTGTAGAGAACAGCAGGGCTGTCAGAAGAATTATATCTAGGATCATTACCAGGCCGAAAAGCCACTCAGGAACAACTCTTTTCAGTTTGTCGAGGTAGACAAAAAAGAGATTGCTTGCAGCTTCGAAGATAATAATAGTTGAAACGAAAATAATGGGAATAGCAATCTCCAGATACGTGGAGGCGAGATAAATTAGAATTGCCTGGCAGAGTACAGCCCCCCACCGTAGATGCAGAAGCCATGAAAAAGCAATATTTGATGTTGCTTCATTTAAGGACCAGACAGATATCGGATATTTTTTAAGCGTCAACCTTTAATCTCCCGGAATACATCCTGATTTGTGTAGCAGATGTGCAGCTTTGCAACCCGGTTTAATTATCAGCCCTAAGAATAATTGTCAAATAATCTCCCTTGATTCATGCATTAATACGGCTTAACGCGTCAATTTGCCACATACTCAAACAAATGATTCTATGGTAAATATAAACAAGAGGTCTATAGCTCTCATAAAATTTTCAAAAAGCCCCCCCTTTTGGTCTTCTTTGAAAACAAATCCAGATCCATCTCCAGCCCATTCTGACCCCGGTTTGGGGTGGAGGAGTCTCAGAAGCCGGTCAACACATTTCCAGCACAGCTAATTTTTTCTCGTTTTTACTTTTTAATAGCATTAGCATAGGTGTCCATGGATGTAAAAATTGCCGACATCATGAGGCGGTGCTTTGTCAATATTCCCTTTACGGAATTTGACAGATACCGGCCTCTCATTTCACGCTACAGGATCAATCCTGAGATCGGTCTTGACGACGATGCCCTTTACAGCTTCAACAGTCGGGACTTTAAGAATATATCACAATTTCTATCCGACCATGGACTGAGATCCACCCTGCATGCACCGTTCCAAGATATGCTGCCGGGAGCCAGGGATAAATATGTCCTGCAGGCAGTACGGAACAAATTAAGGCGCTGTTTTGAGGTCATAGAAGTTATCAGACCCTGCTCCGTTGTCTGTCATCTGGGCTATCTGGATCCGGTTCACAGCTATCAGTTTGATGAGTGGCTTGAAACCTCCCTTGATACCTGGCGAGAACTGATTACCATAGCCGAGCCTTTCGCTACCCCTATTATGTTTGAAAACACTTACGAAAAAGATCCCGGGATCCACAAAATTGTCCTGGAATCCCTTGGTTCACCTCTGGCTCGTTTTTGTCTCGATGTCGGCCACCTACTTGCCTTTGCGCATGCGTCCTGGCAAGACTGGTTGAAAACCCTCGGCCACTGGCTTGGGCAGCTTCACCTCCATGACAATAACGGCCTGCTGGATGAGCATTTGCCTGTTGGTAAGGGAAACTTTGACTTTGAGGGACTTTTTTCCTACCTGAAATCAAATAAATTTACGCCGATTATTACATTAGAACCCCGTTCGGAAAATGATTTATGGGAAAGCCTGAATACTCTTGACAGATTGGCTTTATTCGACCATAAATAAAATGAGAATCAGGGAATAACACCTCTTGAATCAGCCCCGGGTTTTCTCTGAAGCTCCTGCAATTCCTGAGATTCTCCCCATGGAATCCCTTAAAAAATCAATGAGAAATAATTAATACATCGAGGCAGTTTTGCCTCTTAATCCCAAACCATATTATGTCTTTTAACTGCCATGACGGAAACATCTTCTGCTGAATTTGTCCACCTTCACGTCCACACCCAGTACAGCCTCCTCGATGGCGCCATCCGCATCGACGATCTCCTGAAAAAATGCGCAGAGTTTGGTATGCGAGCTGTCTCAATTACCGATCATGGTGCCATGCACGGCGCCCTCGAGTTTTATGTCAAGGCCAAAAAGGCCGACATAAAACCTATCATCGGCTGTGAATTCTATATTGCACCTCAAAATAGGAAAAAACACAGCGGTGCAAAA
>JAFDBU010000196.1 GCA_019313095.1 Deltaproteobacteria bacterium
ATTAAAGTAATCTTTGTGTAAATTAGTTACATTCATTGACATATTTTCATTCTGCCCTGAAAAAAACGGAGCACATCTCATATGCAATACCTCAGAATTAACGATATTCTCTCAAAAGAACCTCTTCAACAGGCAATAGAAGTTCGCGGCTGGCTTAGAACCCGGCGGGACGCTAAGGACTTTTCATTTCTTGAACTCAATGACGGCTCCTGTCTCGCCAATCTCCAGATACTTGCTTCTGCCGATCTGGCGAACTACAAAGATATAGTTGCCAACCTCCACACAGGTTGTTCCCTGAGAGTTAGCGGGCAGCTGCAGGACTCTCCTGCCAAAGGCCAAAGAATCGAATTACTGGCCCAAAAAATCGAGATATACGGCTGGGCTGATCCGGAAATTTATCCTCTCCAGAAAAAAAGACATTCCTATGAATTTTTAAGAACCATTGCTCACCTGAGGCCTCGCACCAACAGTTTAGGCGCCATCGCCAGAATACGTTCGTCACTCAGTTTTGCTGTCCACCAATTCTTTCACGATCATGGCTTTGCTCTGGTTCATACCCCCATTATTACAACAATTGATTGTGAAGGTGCCGGCGAGATGTTCAAAGTGGTTGCGCCGGCAGAAGGAATGCAACATAAAGCGGCTTTGAAGAGAGATGCTGACTTTTTCGGTAAACCCGCCAACCTTACTGTCAGCGGTCAATTACAGGCCGAAGTTTATGCCATGGCTCTGGGCAAGGTGTACACTTTCGGCCCGACATTCAGAGCGGAAAATTCAAATACCAGCAGACACGTGGCCGAATTCTGGAGGATTGAACCGGAGATGGCCTTCTGCAACCTGGCTGAAGATATGGATCTTGCAGAATCCTTTCTAAAATATCTGGTTAGCCATGTCCTTGAAAACAACAAAGAAGACCTGCATCTTTTTGTCAAATTCATCGACAAAAATCTCTACTCGAAATTGGCAAAGTTGGTTGAAAACCCTTTTTACAGGATAAGCTACACCGAAGCGGTCGAAATTTTGCAAAAATCAAAGAAAAATTTTGATTACCCAGTTGACTGGGGTACAGATCTTCAGGCTGAACATGAACGTTATCTATGTGAAGATATTTTTGACCGGCCGCTGTTTGTTACTGATTATCCCAAAGACATTAAACCATTTTATATGCGTGTAAATGATGACAACACGACTGTTGCCGCTATGGACCTCTTGCTGCCGGGAATTGGCGAGATAATAGGCGGCAGTCAGAGGGAGGAACGATATGATATTCTTGAAGCCAGAATGCTGGAAATGAAACTCAATCTAGACGAATACAGATGGTACCTTGACCTGAGAAGTTTTGGAACTGTGCCACACTCAGGATTCGGTTTGGGTTTTGAACGTTTCCTGCAATTTGTCACTGCTATGAAAAATATCAGAGAGGTTATACCTTTTCCACGCACTCCGGGATCTGCTCTTTACTAGAACATGTCCAGATGCTGCCAGTATTTTTGCCCCTGTATCACTATCAAAATGCCTAAAATTATTTGACTTAGTACATATTTTCTGTCAGATTAAAAAGGTTACATTCCGTCACTCAGACGTCTTTTTCTGACACACTATTTCTATCAATTTTATAAAAGGTAATTCCATGAAGAATTTCTCCCGTAATTTAACCGTTAGATGGCGTCTGATCGGTTTTGTCTGTTTCATGTTCATCCTGGTAACAGGTGTTGGGCTCGGCGGACTCTACGGTATGCGTTCTATTAACCGATCACTTTCTGTAGTATATGAACACCAGGTTATGCCTTTGGAAGAATTGCGGGAAATTGACTATATTTTTCAGGTTGGTGTCGTCAACACGGTGGACAAGGCCATGTTTGAGCAGATATCCTGGCCTGAAGCCTTTAAAACTATAAGGGATTCCAAAGACAGTATTGACAAAAAATGGGCCTTTATTTACGGGCTTGGTGAGTCACATACCGGTATGCTGGGAAACACCTGGCTTGATACGAGCAAGGATGCAATCTCTTCAACCGACCAGATAGCAGCTGAACTCATCCAGCATTTTGAAAACCATGACCTGGAAGTCCTCGATACTTTTACCGATCAGAAACTTTATCCATTTGCCGAAGTCCATCGCAGGACCATCAATGCTCTTATCCAGGACCGCCTGCAGTCGATCAAGAGGACCTATAAACAATCTCAGGAGAATGTGGACTTTTTTCATAACGTCTTCGTATTCATTATGGTGATCGGCATAGTGATATCATTCATTGCAAGCTACCTTTTGATCAAGGGTATTGATGTGCCTCTGAATAAGATCATCACTGCCATGAAACAGGTTATTAAAGGTGACCTGACCCAGCACCTTGAATTTGGCAGATATGACGAATTCGGCCTTCTTATAAAGGGATTTAATCAAATGGTCACCTATATACGAGACCTTGTAGGCCAGATACAAAAATCAGGCATCCAGGTCACCAGCACCATAACCCAGCTGGCAGCAACAAACAAACAGCAGGAAGTTACTGCCAGTGAACATGCTGCCACCACAAGTGAGATTGCTGCTTCCACCGCCGAAATAGCTACAACCGGTACACATCTGTTGAATACCATGAAAAAAGTAAACAGTTTAACTAAAAACGCAGCCTTTGCAGCCAGCGAGGGGCAGGAAGGACTGAAAGGTATAGATGCAAATATGGTCAAAATGGAAGAAGCTACAGGTTCAATAGTAACAAAGCTCCAGATATTGAATGACAAGGCCAGCAATATTGCCGGTGTGGTGAAAACCATAAACAAGGTCGCTGACCAGACAAACCTGCTTTCACTTAATGCGGCCATTGAGGCCGAGAAGGCGGGAGAATTTGGTTCCGGGTTTGCCGTGGTGGCAACTGAGATACGGCGGCTTGCAGACCAAACTGCCGTTGCGACATTTGATATTGCCCAGATGGTCAAAGAGGTCCAGTCGGCTATTTCAGCCGCAGTAATGGGTATTGATAAGTTTGCTGAAGATGCCAATAGGAGCGTTAATGACGTTCGTGCCACCAGTGAACAGCTTTCGGGAGTCATTGAACAGGTGGAGGTTATCATGCCGCAGGTTGAAACCCTGACAGAAGGCATTGAGGCCCAGACCCAGGGAGCAAAGCAGATCAGCGATGCCATCGACCAGTTGAACGAAGCTGCCCAGCAGACAGCCGAATCACTGACCCAGACCAGTGCCTCCATATCCCAACTGCATAGTGCTGCACTTGGACTACAGGAGAGTGCTGCACTTTTTAAAGTTGAAAAAGATTACGAGAATGCTACTCCTCCTGTTTGAAATCGGCAGCGGCCGTTATGCACTGGATGCCAATCGGATTGTAGAGATTGTCCCACTGGTAAAATTTAAGAAAATTCCCGCTACCCCGGACTATGTTGCAGGACTTATGAATTACAGGGGTGTAGGGACACCGGTTATCGATTTGAATCAACTGATTGAGTCCGTCCACTTTGAAGACGCGCTCAGCACGAGGATTATAATTATAAATTATGCTGTTCCCGGCAAAGGTTACAGACCTCTTGCCCTCATAGCCAACAATGCCACTGAAACTGCAAGAACCGGCATAACAAAACCACCTCCTGCCGGAGTCATCATGGACAAATCACTTTACGATGACGAAGTATTACCGGAAACAAACGAAATGATCCAATGGTTTGATCTGCAAAAAATGCTGCCGGAAAAGGAAATCTCTTTGCTTTTTGAAGTAGAAGAATAGACACGCTGGAATGTAATTTTTTATAATATGGTAGACTTAGAGATTGAAGAACTCCTGCAGAAGACGATTGGTCTGAAAGTTAATGCCATTGGCAAACCTACCGTGGATCGTGCGGTCAGGAGCCGCATGAAGGCACTGTCCCTTACCGACAAAGACACCTTTGTCAAAAAGCTTAAATCTTCACCGGTTGAATTACGCTTTCTGATTGAAGAAGTGGTAATTCCAGAAACCTGGTTTTTTAGAGACCGAGAGCCCTTCAGGGCTATGACGCAATACCTGATACGCCGGTGGAGCCCCAAGAACAATAACAGTCTTTTCAAAGTGCTCAGTGTACCCTGCTCAACCGGAGAAGAGCCCTATTCAATAGCCATGTCCCTTTTAGGTTCAAATTGGCCGCCTGAAAAATTTACCGTGCATGCAGTTGATATCAGTCAGCGCGCCATTACCAAAGCAAAACAGGGTATCTATTCTGAACATTCCTTCAGGGGAACCGACCTGGCTTACCGCTCTCAATATTTTCAAAAAAATTCCACACAATATGTCTTAAAAAAACCTGTCCGTGAAAAAGTTCATTTTCACACCGGCAACATATTAAATGACGCCTTCATGAAAGGGTTGGGGATATTTGATGTTATATTTTCCCGTAACGTGCTGATATACTTTGACCCGAATTCCAGGAAAAAGGCGGTTGACATCCTTTACGAAATTCTCCATGAGGACGGAATTCTAATTGTAGGACATGCGGAAGCTAATCTTTTCAGCAGTTTCCCTTTCATACCGGCTCCATTCCCGCAGGCCTTTGCCTTTTATAAAAAGCCCGGACCGCAATTAATTACTAGCCCCCAAAAAACTGCTGCTACAACAGCACCATTAAGAAAGAAAGCTTTCATTGCCAAACGGGTCCATTCTTCTCATAAAGATATGGAAAAAAAATCACCAGACCTTGGCTTGGCGCTCAATTTGGCAAATAAGGGTAAGCTCAAGGCAGCAAAAATAATCTGCCAGGAATATCTTGATCAGTGCGGTCCTTCAGCCCAGGCATTTTTTCTTTTGGGTATTATATATGATGCGGCCAATGATGTTACCCGGGCTGAGAAATTATTCCGACAGGCTCTCTTTCTTGATCCCAACCATGAGGAAGCGCTGGTCTTTCTTGTACTTTTGACTGAAAAGGCAGGATATACTTCAGAGGCAAGAACCTTAAAAAAGAGGTTGGAACGTCTCCATGTGAAAAAAAACCTTTCATCGCAAAATGATCAGGTAACTCCTGATGAACTTTAAAGGTATTTATACTGCTGCACTTATGCAAAGCTCACAGTTAAAAATAGACGATTGTTGGAACCGTATTGGTATGTGGAGAAGTGGCAAGGAAAGATGCCCTGAACTTGACAAAGTCATCCATTGCAGAAATTGTC
>JAFDBU010000197.1 GCA_019313095.1 Deltaproteobacteria bacterium
AGTAGAGATGCAAGTTAAATCAAAAACATTTCAAGATCTTATAGTTTGGCAAAAAGCTCATTCATTTGTTTTAGATACCTATTCTATAACAAAGAAATTTCCAAAAGAGGAATTGTACCGGAAGTACCCCTTGTTCTTCGAATTCCGGCTGCAGGTGTTTTCCTGTGTCTGGCATTACCGGTGACCAGGCCTTGCTGAATTGCCTGGACCTTCTTTTTTGTTTTTTGCTGCAACTTTTTTATATCCTGATTAAACTGGCGTGGATGAATGGTCGGTTGAACCTTTTCAGCCTCCCGGGCAGTTCGGCTGTCAACCTTGTACAGACTGTCTCCAGTTTTCACCACTGCCGGGACTTCAAGCACAAGAACATCACCCGGCTCTGCCTGTGAAATTTTCCGGCCGTTTTTTGTTACATTGCGCAGGGTAAAGGCGACCCTCTCGCCTGTATCCTCCTGATGCAAACGCAAACGATCTCCAACCTGCAACGGTTGTTTCAGGACAAGTGAAACCTTGCCCCTGCCTGTACCTTTGCCAGCCTGCCCCAGATACATGCCTATATTGCCTGAATGATATGGTGATATGGGTTCATTCGACTCTGTTATGCTGAAAAAAGCCTGACTGGTTTTTCTTCCCATTGCTTGTTTTAACAATTCCTTGGCATCATCGAGGATATTCCTCTTTTCAGCATCTGCATCTATAACCATCCGGTAAGCCCTAACCACGGAAGAAACATAATGGGCGCTCCGCAGACGGCCCTCAATTTTAAGAGACGCAACACCCGCCTTCATCAACTCGGAAACATGGTCGATACCACTCAGATCATTCATGGAAAAATAATAGCCCGGTTTTTCTCCTTGCTGCTTCCACTGGTAGCGCCTTCTGCAGGGCTGGACACATCGCCCGCGCAACCCGCTCTTGCCGCCAAGATAGCTGCTGAATAAGCACAGTCCGGAATAGCTGAAGCAGAGGGCTCCATGCACAAAAACCTCAAGTTGTGCCGTACTGTTCTTTGCTATGGTTCCGATTTCCTTAATGGTTAGTTCTCGGGCTAGAACTACCCGTTCAAAACCCATTTTTTCAAACTGGTGGACAACAAGAGAGTTGTGAGCACCTAAAAGGGTGCTGGCATGTAAGCGCAGATGCTGAAAGTATTTTCTGCATAGATGGTAGATCCCGAGGTCCTGGATGATCAGGGCGTCCGGCTGCAGTTCCTCAAGCATGGCCAGGGTTGCCAAAGCTTGGTGGATTTCATCCTCCTTCAGCAGGCTGTTGGTGGCAAGGTAGAGCTTGACGCCTTTTGCATGGGCGAACGCGACCATGGCCCCAATTTCCGCCATGGAGAAATTCCGTGACTGCGCTCGGGCATTTAAAGCCGGTGCTCCTATGTAAACAGCATCAGCACCAGCCTCTATGGCCCTTTCAAAAACATTTATGGAGCCTGCAGGCGCCAATAGCTCCGGCTTCTCCATCTGTAAATCGGTCATATTTTCAACATCACCTGCTGATACGCCTGATCCTTCTTGCCGATTGCCTCACCGGCCTCTGCCAGTCCTTGCAGCGGAATATCCGCAGCATTACCACACCGGCGACAAAACCTCCAACATGAGCCCAAAAGGCCACCCCTCCTCCCACCATCCGCTCAGCGTTAAGAGAGTAAAGCGAACCCTCCAGAAACTGGATTAGAAACCAGAAGCCGAGAAAAAAATAGGCCGGTAGTTCAATGATGTAAAAAAGAATAAATATGGGCAGCAGGGTTGTAATTCTGGCATGAGGGTAAGTGAGAAAATAGGCTCCCAAAACCCCTGAAACGGCACCACTGGCACCGATCATCGGTATGGTAGACTGGGGATTGGATATAGCTTGGGCACCCACTGATGCCACACCGCAGAGCAGGAAAAAAAGAATATAGCGGCCATGCCCCATGCAGTCCTCGACATTATCACCGAAAATCCAGAGAAACCACATATTCGAAATGAGATGGAGCAGATTGGCATGCAGAAACATGGAACTGAAAACCGGCACGAAACCAGACAGATTAAACCAGTCGTGAGCCTGCTGGGATAAAAATCGGGCCGGGATAAAACCAAGGGCGAATACCAGTTGATCAACTCTTTCTCCGTAAGACATCTGGTAGAGAAAAAAAATGACATTAGCAGTTATAATCCCTATATTGACAACGGGAAAATTTTTGGCCTCGATATTATCTTTTAAGGGGAACATCCGGCAGGGATTGAGTTAGTTTTTTATATATTTACAAAAAAAATATTAGAGGCAGGTTTGTCCTTGAAAGGCCCTTTGATAGAAGAAATTCTTTCTTGTTAAATCAGAAAACCGCAATAGCCCTGTTCATTCCTCATCAAATTCGAACTGTTCCGGCCATGGTTGCAGAAACTTGATTGTGGGCAGGGGAATGACAAAATAAAAATTGTTGCCCTGACCGGTTGCCTCATAACCAACCCTGCCGCCATGCAATTCAATAACATGTTTGATAAAGGAAAGGCCATGACCTGTGCCGGGTTTTTTATAACTGTTTACACCCCGGAATCCTTCTGAATACAGGGCATTTACTTCACTTAGCGGCAGGTGGCGGCCCGTAGTAAAAACATTGAATTTCACCCCCCTCTGGTTTGGCCCAAAATAATCTTCAATTATTTCACGTCCATAAGCCACAACCTTCCGAGGTTTTCCCATCTCATCAATAATTTCTTCGGTATACTTTACAGCATTGGAAAACAGATTGGCATATACCTGTGCCAGCAGCCCCTTATCAACCATGATGGGGATCTCAACTTCATCCATACCCTTTGGCATGGCGATGGTTATTTTATTGGCTTTCATCCGGCTTTGATACTGTCCCAGTTGCGGCAGGATGATTTCCTTCTCAACCCGGCAAAGTTTAGGCCGCAAAACCAAATGGCCGCGTTCAAAATGCTCCCGGCGGAATAGACTTTCCAGAAAAAGACTGACATTGGCATGATGCTTCAGCATTTCCTGCTGATATCCCATGAGATCGCCGCGCATATTTGCCAATCTGTCAATCATGCTGCTGCAGGCTTCGCTATCGAGGTTGGAATTCTTCTTATAATCCCTCATTTGCTCCTCAAGCTCCTGTAACTCGCCTATTTTCTTCCGGAGCTGGTTGAACAGGTGCTTAAAATACATATTCGGAATTATGACGTTGTGCTCTATATCCATCACCAGGCTGTTGATGAATTTAAGATGTTGGATGTTCTGATGAGCCAATAAGCGGTTCTGGAGCCTGAATCCGATGCGGTTGGCATATTTTGTAAGGAAGAAGAAATCCGATTCCTTAATTCTCTCAAACGGGAAAACTTCCAACATGCCAAGGACCCGCATATAACTCTGCCATGGTTCCTGGTTCCGCCCCAGCAGGCTGCCTTCTTCGTGGGAGACCTGTGGCGGTTTTCGATAAATCGGCACAACATAGGAATTTTGGGTTTTATAGGCCTGGTCACTTAAGTATATACCTGTCGGTATGGATCGCTGGTCCCGGATAATACCTTCCTTGCTGGTACATACAACCCTGAGGTGCTTTTCTTCCTCATCAAGGAGATAAAGAGCACTTTCAAGCTGCATGGCCTCCAGAAGCACAACCACTGTAATACGGTAGAAATCCTCCAGCTTGGTATACTCCTGGACCAGATCGAAAAAAGATTTTAACAGATTGTTCTGCAGCGGACTGAAATCATAACGCTCATGATCTTTGAGTTTCTGCCGCACCCTCTTTTGGAAATGGTGCAGATCAAATCTATAGTCGGAATGATCTTCTACCATTGGATAACCTCAATTAATATTCCTCGCCTGTTCTAAAATTACAAACTGCAGGACAAAAAAAGTGCGTTAACCGCTGTATCCAAGTACCACTTCATCTGTGCCGGCATCTTCACGCAGCAGCACATCGATACGCTGGTCTGTTTTAACCTCTATCTCCATCCCCGTATAATCAGGCTGTATGGGCAACTCCCGTCCACCCCTGTCGACCAAAACGGCAAGCTGGATACTGCTGGGGCGACCAAAATCCATAACTGCATCCAAGGCGGCCCGGATAGTGCGTCCGGTATAGATCACATCGTCAACCAGTATCAAAGTCTTTCCTTCCACCTCAAAGGATATATTTGTTTTTTTTACAATGGGATTCTGGGATACCCTGCTCCAGTCATCCCGGTATAATGTTATATCGAGGCTGCCAGCAGGTAGCTCCTTGTTTTCACGTTTTTTTATAATATGATGCAGCCGGTCTGCCAGGAATACTCCGCCGGTGTGTATTCCCACAATGACAATATCATCCACCTTGAGATTCTTCTCCAGAATCTGCAAGGCAATACGATCAAGTGCCCTTACAATATCCTGGACCGACATTATAACTTTTTTCCTACGGACCATTTTCAACACGCCTCCAGAAAAAATCTGCTCCTTTTTCATCTACCAGGTTAATGGCTTCGGGAAATGCAACACACTCCACCTCAAAAACCTTGGCTGCTATTTCTTCCGGTGTGTCATCATACTCCAACGGCACACATTTCTGAACCACAATCGGCCCCTGATCATATTGATTGTCGGCAAAATGGACAGTGCAGCCACTCACCATTACACCTTTTGCCTTTACAGCCCGGTGCACCCTCATACCGTAGAACCCGTCTCCGCAGAAAGAAGGAATAAGTGCCGGGTGGATATTTAAAACATTTTTTTCAAGTCCGGGTGGCGGCTCGTACAGTTTCAGATAACCTGCCAGGCAGATAAGATTGATCTCAAAATTCTTTAAAATTTCATTTGTTGCCGTATTGCCGCTGGCATGAAAGTTTGGAAAACCGTATTTTTCTGCCTTCTGAAGTCCTAAAACATCCTTGACGTTGGAGACGACAACCTTTATCTCCGTGTTCAGGCTGCCATCCTGGATATGGTCATGAAAATTATCCAGAGTCCTGTCGCTGCCCGACAGCAGTACTGCCATTTTTTGCATTATTCACTCCCCTTGAAATGTGGATTGGTGCCGGTGTCAATCTTTGCCAACCAGGCGACAATCGCTGTATCATAAGAACTTGTTAGCTGAAAAACTTTAACCGCAAGACGAAAACGTGTCGCAAGTGTTGTATTGCCATGTTCTTTAATTTCTGCGACGACCTGCGG
>JAFDBU010000198.1 GCA_019313095.1 Deltaproteobacteria bacterium
AGGTTAATATAAAAATAGATGCTTATCCCATACTACTACCTCACAGAGTAAAGGTTACACTTTACTCCTCTTTTGCTAAAATTAAATCCGGCGATGAGCTTGAAACCAAGATGGAAAAAATTCTTGGCAAGGGAAGCATCAAATGGTCATTAAATTGTATATCCAACCGTCCACCGATGAAGGTTAAAAAAACAAACAATCTGCAATTGGATTCTTTGAAAAAAATTGCCAAACAGTGGGATATTCCATTCAGTATTGAGTCATCACTGTGGCCATCTGTCGGTGGGCTTGTGAAGCAAGGAACTCCTGTTATTTGCGGTATGGGCCCAATTGCAAAAGACCTTTATACTTCCAGGGAATGCATTGAACGAGTCAGCCTCATTCAGCGCACGCTTCTTTTATCCCAGTATCTTATTTCAAAGTTAAAGGGATAGGTTTAAATGGCTAAACGTAAATCCGATTTGGATACTGTAGACCTAGAACTGACCAGACAACGGGCCCCATGGCTTCAGCGTATTGCCGCCTCCCCAAAAGGCATGGTTGCAACTGCCCATTTCAAAGCCACTGAAGCAGCACAGGGAATATTGGCAAAGGGAGGAAATGCAATTGATGCAGCTGTCTGCGGGGCATTCACTTTAGGTGTATGTGAACCTGCAGCCTCAGGTCTCGGCGGGCAGACCATGGCTCTGTTTTATAATGCAGAAACACGTAAAACAATTGCCTTTGACGGTTCATCCAGGGCACCACATAGAGTCCCTCCCGGAGAACTTCGTAAAAAAGAATTACTGAGAGGACATAAGGCTACAACTGTCCCAAGCACACCCGCAGTTCTTGCCTACATGCTACAGACTTATGGCACAATGAGTCTTTCTGAAGTTATGAAACCTGTTATTGAACTTGCAGAAAAGGGCTACAAGGTAACCGAACTACAACATGCTCTCATGCAGAGGGAGCTGAAACACCTGGAAGCTTGTACTGCTTCAAAGTTTTTTTTGAAAAACGGTAGATCTTACAAAATAGGAGCTGTCTTTAAACAACCTGTCCTGGCAAAAACACTACAAAGAATTGCTGAATTCGGTGTAGAAGATTTCTACCAGGGAGAGATCGCCAAAGATATACATGATGACATGGTAAAAAATGGTGGGTTCATCCGTGATGACGACCTGGCTCAAATTCCATGGCCTATAGAAAGGAAACCCATATCTTGCCGCTTTCGAGGCAACAAGGTTCTCACATTTGGAGAACCTGGTGCTGGGCGTACGCTTGTACAAATGCTTAATGTTGCTGGTAAATTCTCTTCTGAATATTTTAATCCTGATACTCCTAAAGGGGCCTTACTTCTTTCTGAAATAATCAGGAGGGCTAATCTTGACCGCCAAGACCGTCCATTTGACCCGAACTTCTATCCTCAGGTACAGGGCAAAAGGATGCTTACGGAGGAATATGCAGACCTAGTCGCCAAGCAGATAAAGAAAAGGTTGAAAAAAAATAAGGGTGATGATACCACCCATCTTTCAGTCATGGACAGCTCAGGCAATGTCGTGTCCCTTACCCAGTCAATTGAACGCGTATACGGTTCTTTTGAAGCATCTCCAAAACTTGGTTTTCTTTACAATAACTATATGAGTGCTTTTGAGTATAAAGATATAACCCACCCAAACTACCTGAGACCTGCAGCTGTTCCCTGGGCCAGTGTCGCGCCAACAATTGTATTTAAGGGCAGGATGCCCTGGCTTGCCATTGGGTCACCAGGCAGTGAACGTATAGCTCCAGCAATCCTTCAAGTTCTGATGCGGTTGCAATATCAGTCACCGTATGACGCCGTTGCTTCCCCTCGCCTGCACTGCTCTATCAAGGGCAAGGTATCGCTTGAAGCATCAAGGATGAGGGATGACATTCCCCGGCTCCTCAATAAATACGGCTTTTCTATTGATCCCAGGAATGCCTACTCCTTTTACCTAGGCTGTGTACAGCTTGTCATGCATGACAGGAAAGAATTCATTGGTGTTGCAGATCCCCGGCGGGATGGTTCTGCAGGAGGCCCATAGAGTGAAGCTGCCGTTCCTGGTATCTGTCCCCCATGCAGGTTTGAGTGTTCCTCAGGAAGTTCAGGATATCTGCATACTGACCCCGGAACAGATTTATGATGATAGTGACGTTGGTGCAGCAGAAATATTTTTTGAACTGGAACAATCAGTAGAATCATTTGTAACTTCAGATGTTGCCAGAGCGATTGTCGACCTTAATAGGGCTACAGATGACTTCAGAAAAGATGGAGTCATCAAGACACATACCTGTTATGATATCCCTGTTTACAGTGAATTCCCTTCCAAGAAAATTATTGAACATATACTAACTGAGTACTACCATCCATATCATCAGAAGCTTAAAAAGTTGACGAATTCAGAGAATATCAAGGTTGGCATTGATTGTCATACAATGGCTGCAATGGGGCCTCCCATCAGTCCCGATGCAGGGAAAAATCGTCCACTGGTATGTTTGAGCAATGCGCATGGCACCTGTCCAGATGAATGGTTGCTTGAACTGTCATACTGCTTTCAGAAAGTTTTTCCACACGAGAAGGTTCAGATTAATAAACCCTTCAGAGGGGGATATATTATACGAACTTATTCTTATGAGCTGCCATGGCTGCAAATAGAGTTATCAAGGACCGAGCATATTTTCAATGTTCAGAAAAGGGATGGTGTTCTTGAAGCTCTTAATGTATGGGAAAATACTATTTTTAAAAATTAATATTTCTTGCCACAATCTTAAGTTTTGTCATACAAGATTTGACTCAACATATCCAGCGGACATCCATGATAAGTAAAGTCAAGGGAAAACAGAGATTTCCCCTAACCTTCCGGGAGTACTCCGGTGGTTTTGTTTTTCATCCTTTCTAGCCCCCGACCTTTTTAAATCTTTTCCTGTGGTCCGCCGATCTCTGCGACCAGACATCCATTTGCCTTCTTCGGGATTTTACCCCCGTTAAGGAAGATTGAGTTTGGGTAAACCCATCGGCCTTGAAACATCTTAAATGTCGAGCAGCATAATAACTCTCGTAGTCCACTGGACTGCAAGGCCAGACGGGAAGGTCATTGGAATCGAAAGGGTATTTTTTTTAAATCAGGCGAATAACGACTCTTTTTGGGTCGCCAATCTCCAGCACCCAGGTCAGAGCCATGACTTCGCCTACCCCAGCGATGCGCCGCAACAATTCAACCCGCTTGC
>JAFDBU010000199.1 GCA_019313095.1 Deltaproteobacteria bacterium
CAAACACTCGCAGCAAGGTTCTACTGGGGCTGGTCAATATTCATGGTCAGCTGCAGATATGCGTTTCCATTGGGAGAATCCTGGACATTAAAAAACGAAAAAGGACCAATGAGGAGCTTGATCCGAACTATATTTCCCCGGAACGACTTATCGTGGTTCTTCAGGATCGTCATCTTATTGCATTTCCGGTAAGCGAAATTCAGGGAATTGTCCATTATACGACAGACATGGTAAAAGATCCCCCTGTTACAATATCCGCCTCAAGGGCTGTTTACACTGAGGGGATTCTGCAATTGGATGGCAAAGATATAAGTTTACTGAAAAACAAACCCCTTTTCAAAACACTGACAAAGGATTTCGGATGACAATTGACGATGGCGGTTATCTTGGCAATATGTCCATGATGGACCTGTTTCGCTTGGAAGCCGAAAATCAATGCCTACAGCTCGCTGAAGACCTGCTTGCCCTTGAACAGAACCCGACAGCATCCAACCTTCTTGAATCATTGATGCGTGCATCCCATTCCATCAAGGGTGCAGCACGCTTTGTGGAACTGCACCCTGTGGTTGGACTTGCCCATACCATGGAGGATGTATTTGTTGCGGCCCAGGCCGGTAAGTTCATCCTGGATCAGGAGGGAATAGATCTACTGCTGGAAGGCGTTGACATGCTCAATTCCATTTCTCTTGTTTCAGACGATGCAATTGAAAATTTCTACGAAGAACATGCTGTCGAACTTGACTCTCTGATGAATCGATTTAGGAACCTTATAAAAGGGAAAAAAGTTAGTCGACAGACTGCTCCTCCATTGCAGAAGGAAATATCTGAAGTAACTCAGACAAAGTTACCACCTGACTCCAAAACTACTGTTACAAAGACACCCGAACTCCCTGTGGATTTGAGTGACATGTCCATGCTGGACCTGTTCCGTCTGGAAGCAGAAAAACATTGCACAAACCTCTCTGAAGGCCTTGTCACTCTCGAAAACAGACCACATTCTCCTGAACTGCTTGAATCCCTGATGCGCAGTTCCCACTCCATGAAGGGCGCAGCCAGAATAGTAGAACTTGTCGCCGCTGTTAAATTGGCTCATGCCATGGAGGATCTCTTTACCGCAGCCCAAAAGGAAAAAATCATTATTGCCCGGAATGACCTTAATACCCTTCACCAATCTGTTGATATGCTGACAACCATTGCCGGAATTCAGGAAACAGAATCAGAAAAATGGTTTTCAGACCACAATGCTGAAGTTGATGAACTGGTTAATAAACTGAATACCATAATCAGACAGAAAAAACAGCTGTATACAGGTTCCGGTCCTCAAAAGCCTGTACCCGAGGAAACCGTTAGGAAAACCCAGGCTATAAAGAAAGAAAGCAGTGCTGGGGAATCCATTGAGTCTGAACCAATGTTCAAACTGGAACAGGTGCAAAAACCAGCCCGGCGTGCAGAGGACAAGGACGGTATCAGGTCTATCCGTGTTACAGCTCAAAGTATGGAGCGTATAATGGGTCTGGCCAGTGAATCTCTCATTGAATCCCGCTGGCTCCCCACGTTCAACAAAGAACTTCTCCGTCTTAAATACCGCCAGGACGAACTCCATAAATCCATCGATAAAACTTTGGCAAACCTGCAGACGGTAAAGGCTGATGCACTCACCTTAAGTCTGTTTAATGACTTGCAGGGAAAGCTCGAAATGTGCCGCAGCATGCTGAAGCAGGACATGGAAGTTCTTGAAGATCACGCCCGACATGCAATAAACATATCCCACCGCCTTTACAAAGAAATTATTACCAGCAAGATGCGGCCTTTTTCTGAGGGCACCAGAAGATTCGCCCGTATGGTCCGTGATGTTGCCCGTAAACTGGGTAAAGAAGTAACCTTTGAAGTAATTGGTGCAGATACCATGGTCGATCGCGACATTCTTGACAAGATTGAGGCACCACTCAACCATATGATCATAAATGCTATAGATCATGGCATCGAACCACCGGTAGAACGGATTGCCATGGGTAAAACTGAAAAAGGATCCATTCGGCTTATTGCACGGCACAGTGCAGGCATGCTGAGCATAACCGTCCAGGATGATGGCCGTGGTATTGATCTTGAAAAATTACGTCAGACTATTATTGAAAAAAAGCTCTGTACCCCTGAATTAGCAGCTGATCTCTCTGAACACGAACTCCTGGATTTTTTATTGCTGCCTAACTTCTCGACCAGGAAAGGTGTCAGCGAGGTTTCCGGCCGCGGCGTTGGTATGGATGTGGTTCACTCAGTAATTAATGAAGTGCGTGGCAATATCCATTGCACCACAAATTTACATAAAGGGTCGAGTTTTGAGATGCAGTTGCCGATAACACTTTCTGTTCTTCGATCCCTTCTAACTGAAATTAACTGTGAATTATATGCTTTCCCACTTGTAGCGATTGACCATGTTCTTCAGCTTGCGCCAGACCAAATCCAGGAAGTCGAGGGCAGACAGTATTTCACCTATAACGAACGAAGGATAGGTATTGTTTCCGCTCAGCAGATATTTAAGACCGAAACTCCCTCGGATACCAGCCACGAATATTTCTATGTCATAGTATTCAGTGACAGAATAAACATTTATGGCCTCACCGTTGATAATATTCTGGGAGTCAGGGACCTTGTAGTTCAGCGTCTTGACCCCCGCCTCGGCAAAGTAAAGGATATTAATTCCGCCTCAATTCTCGAAGACGGCACCCCTGTATTTATTATTGACGTTCAAGACGTTTTCCGTTCACTTCATCAACTTATCAGTGGCGACCGGTTGATACCAATTGGCAAACATGAAGACATTAAAAGAAAGGTAAAACGTATTCTGGTGGCTGATGACTCGATTACCGTTCGTGAAATTGAGAGAAAAATGCTTCTCGCACAAGGGTATGAAGTTGATGTTGCGGTTGACGGCATGGATGCCTGGAATACTGTTCGAGCCAATATTTATGACCTGATAATCACTGATATAGATATGCCTCGCATGAATGGTTTCGAACTCGTGTCTCTGATAAAAAATAATCCTGATTTGCGCAGCCTGCCTGTAATTATTGTTTCTTATAAGGACCGCGAAACGGACAGGAAACAGGGCCTTAAAGTCGGAGCGGACTATTACCTTACCAAGGGCAGCTTCCATGATCAGTCCCTAGTCAATGCTGTGCTTGACCTCATTGGCGAGGCTGTAGAATAGGGCTTGGCAAGTTGTCCCCTGAAACAGATAGATACTTTAATGCTCTTGTATTTCACCCTGAGCATTAAATAAAATTTTTGTAACGGACAATGAGGTTTTCTCTTGAAAATCGGCATAGTAAATGACCTTGTAATCTGTATCGAAAGCCTGAAAAAGGTACTGGGAACGGTATCTGATTACCAGATAGCCTGGATTGCAACAAACGGTCTTGAGGCTTTCGAACACTGCAAAGAGTCAACCCCGGACCTCATCCTGATGGACCTTGTAATGCCCGTTATGAACGGTGTTGAAGCCACCCGCAAAATAATGCAGACCACCCCCTGCCCTATATTGGTGGTGACTGCAACTGTAACGGGAAATTCTACCAAGGTTTTTGAGGCCATGGGAGCGGGAGCCCTGGATGCGGTAGCCACACCTGTGATTGATAAAGCGGGTGCCACTGATAAAGGCGAGGAACTTTTAAAAAAAATATACCAGATCGGCCAGCTTACCGGCAGTGTTCTTCCCCAAAAATATAAAATAGCTCCGTTTGTTACAAAACCTAAAGTGGAAATCGATGGAGTTGATCTTGTTATTTTAGGAAGTTCGACCGGCGGGCCCCAGATTCTTGTTGATATTCTCTCAACCTTTCCCCGGAATTTCCCCGCTGCCTTTATTATCATCCAGCATATGAACCAGCAGTTCACACCGGGACTAGTCAACTGGATGGATTCTCAGATAAATATACCTGTACGCATTGCCAGCGATGGCGCAATTCCTGAGCCAGGAAAGGTTCTAATGGCGTGTACTAACGACCATCTGGTCATGACTCCCAAATTAACCCTGAGTTATTCCAAAAAACCCGAGGAAAACTTTTATCATCCATCTGTTGATGTATTCTTCTTAAGTGTTGCCCAATACTGGCCCTCAACTGGTATTGCCGCCTTGCTGACCGGGATGGGAAAGGATGGCGCTGAAGGTCTTCTTGCACTTCATAATCGCAACTGGTATACAATTGCTCAAGACCGTGAATCAAGTATTGTATACGGCATGCCGAAGGCTGCCGCGCAGATTGGCGCAGCTACTGATATTCTCCCTGCCAAAATGATCGGCCGGGCAATCAGTGATTTTCTCCTTGCAAAAAAGGAAAAAGCGCTTTGAGTGAAACAAACCGTTCAGAATTCTCTTTGGATCATTACAAAATCATTGTACTGCTTGTTGATGATCAGGCTATGATTGCTGAAGCAGTGAGGAGAGCGCTCAGCAGTGAGGAAGATATCGAATTCCATTACTGCCAGGATCCTACCAAAGCTATAAAACTTGCCGCAGAAATTAATGCTACAGTTATTCTGCAGGATCTGGTAATGCCTGAGGTCGACGGCCTGATGATGGTGCGCTACTTCAGGGTAAATAAAGCAACCTCTAAAATACCCATTATTGTTCTTTCCACTAAAGAAGAAGCAACCATTAAAAGAGAAGCCTTTCAGCTCGGCGCAAATGATTACCTGATCAAACTTCCTGATAATATTGAACTGATAGCCAGAATCAGCTATCACTCTAAGGCATATATAACCCAGCTTGACAGAGACGAGGCTTTTCGTGCCCTTGAAGAGAGCAGGGAACAACTGGCCGCAGCCAACCGCACCCTGCAAAAACTCTCATCACTGGACGGTTTAACGGGTATTGCTAACCGAAGGGCTTTTGATGAAACGCTCAATAAAGAATGGCACCGAGCCATACGCAGCGGGAAACCCATTGGACTCATTATGCTCGATATAGATTTTTTTAAACTTTACAATGATCATTATGGCCACCAGGGAGGGGACGACTGTTTGAAGAAGGTTGCCAGAGGGCTTGAAACGGCAATACATCGTGATGCTGATTTCCTCGCACGATACGGCGGTGAAGAATTTTCTGCCGTTCTGCCCGAGACAGATCTTGAAGGTGCTGTCAAAGTCGCCGAGGAGATGCACCAGTCTATAAAATTTCTGCAACTCAAACATGCAAAATCAAAAGTGTCTGACATTGTAAGTATCAGTATCGGTGTAGCATCCTTGATACCCCAGAAAGATACCGAACCTGAGGTGCTGATTACTGCCGCTGACCAGGCTCTGTACAAGGCGAAAGATGATGGACGCAACCGGGTGGTAACGGCAGGAGAGATCGGGCCAGGTAAAGCCTGATCAGCAACAAAGTACACTCTGTGAAAAAGTTCCAAGGAACTAGATAGAAATCTTCTATGCCTGGCATTCATCTCTATTCAAGTAACAGACTTGAGATACTTGCCGACACATTTGCCGGATTACTAAAGGCCAATCCAAGTCCGCCATTACAGAAAGAAATCATACTTGTGCAAAGCAGGGGCATGGCACGCTGGCTTGCCATGGAAACTGCCTCCCGGCTCAATATCTGGGCCAATTGCGACTGCCCTTTCCCGAACACCTTCATCCAAAATATCTACAAGCTGCTGCTCCCCGATATCCCCGCTGTTTCAGCCTTCAACAAAGAATACAGCCTCTGGCATATAATGGCTATTCTTCCTGAATTTAAGTCCAATCCGCATTTTTACAAGGCATCAGCATATCTTGAATCCGGTGATGACTTGAAGCTCTACCAACTTGCCCGGGAAACCGCAGACCTCTTTGATCAATACACCCTCTTTAGACCTCGAATGATTCTTGAATGGGAGGAAAACATCAACAATAACCTTGCTGATCAATCCTGGCAGTCAGTTCTTTGGTGCGGTCTTGTTAAACGGCTCCAACAAAATCAGCAGATTCCGGAACATCACCGAGCCAGGTTATTACAACTGTTCGAGAAAAAAATTTCAGACCCCGCTTTTGATTCTGGAATTTTGCCTCCACGGATATCAGTTTTCGGCATTTCTTCTCTACCCCCTTTTCATTTAAGAATGCTGGAGGCTCTCGCTCATCATATTGATCTTCATTTTTTCCTGATGAATCCCTGCATGGAATACTGGTTTGATATAATTGCCGACCGAAACATTGTAAAAATCAGCCGCAGCGAGGCTGTCGACCAGGAATCATTACATTTGCATCAGGGAAACAGCCTGCTTGCTTCAATGGGACATCTGGGCAGAGATTTCATGGCAATGTTGCAGGAACTTCTGGTTGAAGAACATAATCATTTTGATGCACCCCGAGATGACTCACTCCTTTCTTCTATACAGAAGAATATTCTTTATCTACAGGAAAATAATGTAACAGCACAGAACCCGGCCCAATCGAAACAACAAATCAATGAAAACGACTCGTCAGTTGCATTTCACTCCTGCCACAGTCCCATGCGCGAGGTTGAAATCCTCCATGATCAACTTTTGGATATGTTTGACGAGGCAAGTACAGATGAATACATAGAGCCAGGTGATGTCCTTGTCATGGCTCCCGAAATAGAGACATACGCCTCTTTGATCAAGTCCGTGTTTGATGCTGATACTGGATCACCCCCCAAAATACCCTATTCCATCTCCGATCAGTCAATCAGGAGTACAAGCAGATACATTGAAACATTTCTGGACATCCTCTCCTTGGCGCAAAGCCGCTTCAGCAGTATTGAAATAATGAGCATACTTGAGGCAGAAGCGGTCAGGAACCGTTTTAATATTAACGACTCAGAACTACCCGTCATAGAACACTGGCTCAGGGAGACAAACATCTGCTGGGGTGTGGACCAGAACCACAAAACCCGGTTGCAGCTGCCGCCATATAAAGAAAATACCTGGAGGGACGGATTGGACCGTCTGCTGTTGGGATATGCTTTGCCAGGACATAACCAGGTTCTGTTTCAAGACATTCTACCCTATGATAATATAGAAGGTGACAATTCCAGCCTGCTCGGCAATTTACTCGATTTTACGGAAAATCTTTTCAACCTTGCTGATCTGCTCCAACAGCAGCTTACCCTGGCAGAATGGTCTGAGGTCCTGCTTCAGACTCAAGATAATTTACTGCTTGCGGATGAAAATACTGCAGAAGAAGAAAGGATTCTGCACAGCCTGCTCTTGAGCCTTAAAGAACTGCAAGATAAGACATTTTATCAAAATAAGATCAGCCTCGGAGTTATCCGGTCATATCTAATAAATACCCTTGATGAACGTTTTTCTCCCCTTGCCGCTGCAACCGGTTTTCTTACCGGCGGAGTCACCTTCTGTTCAATGCTACCAATGCGGGCAATTCCATTCAAGGTCGTCTATCTGTTGGGATTAAACGACGGTTTGTATCCACGTTCCAGCCGCAAGAGAAGTTTTGATCTTATGACCCTGGAGCCGAAACCGGGTGACCGTTCCAGACGTTATGATGATCGTTATCTCTTTCTTGAAACTCTTCTTTCTGCCCGTAAAAAACTCTTCATCAGTTTTGTCGGCCTATCAATCCAGGATGGTGCCAAACGTCCTCCTTCCGTCCTGGTCAGTGAACTTATGGATTATATTGATCGAAACTATACGCAATCCTGTCCAGCACATGAACCTTCGCTCCCTTTAAGTACCAGACTTACCACCGTGCATCACCTGCAACCGTTTCATCCCGACTATTTCAAGCCACAGGTCCCGGACGGCAAGAAAAAATTGTTCAGTTATTCATCAGAAAACTGTGAAGCGGCAATCTCTCTCCAGAGCGGACAACGAGAAATTTCCCAACTGTTTACTGCAGTGCTGCCATCTCCTCCGGACGAATTCAAACATGTGGAACTGCAGGAACTCATAAGGTTCTTTAGCCACCCTGCCCGGTATATCCTGACACAAAGAGTGGGTATAGCCCCGATCGAGGATAGCCAGGCGCTGAAAACAAGCGAACCGTTTAACCTGGAGGGATTGGCACGCTACAAACTTGAAAATAGCATCCTGGATCACCTTCTACGAAATCAGGATTGTGACAGGCTGTATCAGATCAAGAAAGCTGCCGGGAAACTCCCTCATGGTATGCCGGGAAAAATTTATTTTAACCGGCTGGTGACTGAGTTGGCCTCCTTTCAGACAATGCTGACAGATATTCTTGAGGGCCAAGAGTTAAAGAAACTGCAGATTGACCTTGCTGCTGGTGATTTCAAGCTCACCGGTTTTCTTGATAATGTGAGCATCAAGGGTCTGGTGACTTATCGTTACGCGGCCATGACAGCAAAGGATGTGATCAGAAACTGGATCAGTCATCTTGTACTGAACAACCTTATTGACAACGAAGCAGTAAAAGAGAGAAATACATATTATGCCTGCAAGACAGGTTTTTACAAATACAGCCCGACTGCTAAAAGCAACCGCTACCTTGAAGATCTGCTCGACCTTTACTGGCAGGGGCTTTGCGAACCGCTTTTCTTCTTTCCCAATACATCCCATGCGTTTGCCCGGGAAATCCACAAAGCAAAAAGCGAACAGGAGGCCTTGCACAAAGCCGCCGCAGAATGGGAAGGAAACAGCTTCAATAAAAAAGGTGACAGGAAAGATCCTTACAACCTGCTTTGCTGCAAAAATATAACTTTGGCCGATCCCCGTTTCATGGAGACGGCCAAAGTTATATTTTTGCCAGCTTTAGAACATCAGGAAAAAATCAAGCTGTCAGATCTACGGGCCTAATCTGATTAAGAACCGATAATCCTTTCAACTGCTTCAGCATATCTGGCCCCCGTCTTTTCCAAAATTTCAGCCGGAAGCTTCGGCGGCGGCGGTTTTTTATCCCAGGCCATTGTTGAGAGATAATCCCGCAGGAACTGCTTGTCAAAGCTCGGCTGCCCCTTGCCGGGCGAATATTGTTCCCGGGGCCAGAACCTGGATGAATCTGGGGTGAGGACCTCGTCGATCAGGATGAGATCCCCTTCATACCAGCCCAATTCAAATTTTGTATCAGCAATTATAATACCTTTCTTCAAAGCATAATCAGCAGCCCTCTGATACAGCTTTATACTTACATCAACTATTCGTTCTGTCTCGGCAGCACCAACCAGTTCTTCCATCCTTGAAATGGAAATATTCTCATCATGCTCTCCAAGATCAGCCTTGGTAGAAGGGGTAAAAAGCGGCGCCGGAAATTTTTCAGACTCAACCATTCCCCCTGGCAGTGTAAAACCACAGACCGTGGTATCTCTCTGGTAAGACTGCCAGAAAGAACCGGACAGGTAGCCTCTGACAATACACTCAATGGGTAGGGGTTTTGCCTTTTTAACCAACATGCTTCTACCGCGAAGTTCTTCCAGGTACGGAGCACAGACGGCTGGGTACTCTTCAACTTCGGCGGTAATTAGGTGATTTGGTAAAATATCACCTAAAAGGTCAAACCAGAAGAGCGACAGCCTGGTAAGCACCTTACCCTTGTTAGGTACAGGGTCTTCCATAACCACATCAAATGCTGAAATACGGTCGGTTGCGACCATCAAAAGTTTGTCTTCAACTTCGTACAGATCTCTGACCTTGCCTCGATGTACGAGATTAAGGTCCCTGAATTCAGTTTTGCTAACTGGTGTTTCCGACTTTACGTTTCCCACTTGTTTACCTTTTAAGATTAGAGATTTAAAGCGGACTTCAACTCATTGACCACTGTGTCGCTGGAGGTGCCTGTAACTGTTTTCAGCAGGCCTTCCTTCTCATAAAACCCTATTAGCGGAGCTGTTTTTTCATTGTAGGTTGCCAGTCTATGTGAGATTGCCTCTTCTGTTTCATCATCACGCTGGATAACCGGGCTGCCGCACTTGTCACAGATTCCTTCCTGCTGCGGCGGACTGCTCTTGACATTATAAATTGCCTGGCATTTCGGATTTTCACATGTCCGGCGGGTACATAACCTGTCCAGGATCACCTCCCGCGGCACATCAATATTGACCGCCATGTCCAGGGTTATATCGAGTTTTGCCAGCAACTCCTTAAGTGCTTCAGCCTGAGGTATAGTTCGTGGAAAACCGTCCAGCAGAAACCCCTTCTGACAGTCAGGCTCCTGCAGCCTTTTTTCCATAATGCCCATGATCAAGGCATCCGGTACGAGGTCTCCCCGTTTCATATACGCTTCCGCTTCTTTGCCAAGTTCAGTTCCTGCCTGAACAGCTCCTCGCCGAATATCGCCGGTTGAAATCTGAACAGAGCCGTCAATTGCCGTGAGCAGTTTAGCCACAGTCCCTTTGCCCGCTCCAGGGGCTCCCAGTAATATAAGTTTCATTAACTGCCTCCAATTATTCAGTATTGTAGTAATAGTAATGTCAGAAAAAAATGCCGGGCTCATTTTTAAAAATACCAGCCTGCAGTTTCCTGATGCTTACCTGTTGGTATATGCAGACCCTTTGACGCCTGCAATACCTTGTTTTAAATTTACCCAAAATTCGGCTGGAAACTATACCCGATTTTTTCATGAGATGATAGGGAAAATCAGGAAAAATTTACCCTGGAGAAACATTCTTTTCCTCCGATGACAGACCACCCTTGAAGGCGTATATAACACCAGAAATCAAGCCGACCAGGATCATAAAAAAAGTTGTGAGCAGTGACAGGGCCAGGGCCTTTTCTGGTGTAGTAAACTCAGTCAGGTAAAAGAGGAAGGTAGCCTCTCTGACCCCGATACCGTTCACCGAGGGTGCAACTCCCATAAGCAGGAGAATCGGCACAAAAAAGAAAAAAAAGGCCAGCGGGATGTCAATGGCAAGACTTCTGGCCAACAGATAGTTGACAACTATGTATGTTATCTGCCCCACCAGGGTGAGGATAATACATCTGCCAAAAATCCCCTTATGTTCGCGATATTCATACATGGCCCGATAAATTTCCTTGATCTTCTCAATAAATATTGCCGGCAACAGCGGAATATGGAGTTGGCAGAGCAAATCGACAATTTTCTTATTAAAAATAAAAATGGCCAGCGTGGCAGTTGTTGCCGCCAGCATCACAATACTTCCCATGATCTTGTGTGAGCCCTGGGCGCTGTCAAAGAAAAATATGGTTGAAATGCTGATGAGCAGCATGGTTATGAGACCGAACAGCCGGTCAACTACCACAGCACTGAATACGGAAACACTACCCTTAGAATCTTTATACAAATAATATGCCTTCATCATCTCACCTCCGACGGATGATGGCAGGACATTATTAAAAAACAGGGAGATCAGGTTAACATAATAGGCAGCGGCAACAGAAAGTTTTGTGTTGTGGACCTGGATGACAAAACGCAGCCGATAGGCTATTGCTAAAAGGCCAATAAAAAACAGCACTACGGCCATTGCAAAATAAAATGGCTGTACTTCTTTCAAATATTGAAAAACCGTGGGAAGCTGTGCTCTGAAAAGGTAAAGAATAATCCCCATCAGGCCGAAGCTGACTATAAACCGCAAAACAGTTTTGCCGAGATTTCTTTTTTGCTGCCTGTCCAATTTTGCCGTTTTGTTCATACCACCAGGGACAGCCAGGTAGCTACAAAAAGAGTGAGACTGATCAGGCCGTTCATTGTAAAAAAGGAAAGCTGTATCCTGGAAAGATTCCGGGGATTAACAACTATATGCTGATAAAAAAGGGCTCCCCCGGTAAAAACGATACCTACATAATAGGGGAAACTCAGCCGAGAAAAAATGCCTGTCAGGATAAAAAGAAAAAAGGCAACAGCATGGAACAGTACGGCCAACCTGAAGGCAGTCTTCCGGCCAAATCTTGAAGGCAGGGAAAACAGGCCTATCTCAGCATCAAAATCAGCATCCAGACAGGCGTAAATAGTATCGAATCCTGCCACCCAGAACAATACGCCCAAGGAGAGGACATATGGATAGTTATGCAAAGATCCATTTACAGCAACCCAACCACCAAGCGGGGAAAAGGCAAGAGCCAGCCCAAGAACGATATGACAGAGCCAGGTAAACCTTTTTGTCAGCGAATAGAAAAGGGTCAGGCCCAGAGCAAAAGGCGAAAGCATCAGGGTGAGCTGGTTAAGATTATAACAGGCAAAGAAAAAAAGGCCGGCCGCCAGTATTACCATGAGCCATGCTTCTGATAGATTGATAGCCTGAGTCGGCAAGGCCCTGGAAGCGGTTCTGGGATTAAGTTTGTCATACTCCCGGTCCACAATACGGTTAAACCCCATGGCACAAGTTCTGGCTCCCACCATGGCCAGAATTATCCAGGCGAAAGTTCCCATGTCCGGCACACCTCGGGCTGCCAGAAAGGCACCCATAAAGGCAAACGGCAGGGCAAAGACCGTATGCTCAAACTTTATCATTTCAAGCAGTATTGTAATTTTCTTCAGCATAGGATCAGCTACCTACCATAACCAGCTCTATCATTCACCCTGCCAGCGTTTTAAATCAGCTATATCAACCCCGACAAGTTCAGCCAGTCGACCTGCAAAAAAAGTCGCCATTTCCTCCAGGCTTCCAGGATGATGATAAAAGGAAGGCATAGGAGGACAGATAGTTGCACCGGCATCATGAACCTTTAACAGATTTTCAAGATGAATACGGTTGAATGGCGTTTCGCGCACGGCAAGCAAAAGCGGCTTTTTTTCCTTGAGCATCACATCCGCAGCACGGTGAATCAGATTCTTAGCCGTCCCGTTGGCAATTGCACCCAGTGAGCCCATGGTACAGGGAAGAACAAGCATGGCATCAAACCTGGCAGAACCGCTTGACATCGGTGCTGCAAAATCAGTTGCGTCATGCCATTTGACAACATACTGCTGCAGGTCGTCAGGAGTCAGGTTCAACTCATACCGCAACACAAGGCGTCCGGCATCGGATATAATAGCATGGATATCAACCTCAACCTGCTGCATTAACTTTAAAAACTGCACGGCATAGAGACTGCCGCTTGCTCCAGTAATACCAAGAATCAGCTTCTTTTTCATTTTATTCCCACATAGACGGTTACAATACCCATGGTCAAAGGCCGGCAGTATTGATCGGAAAATCCTGCTTCCCTGATCATGGCCTGCAGTTCTTCCGGTTCATAAAATTCGGCTATGGATCTGGCGAGGTACTCATATGCTTCTTTATCTCCGGATACCAGGCCCGCCACCTTTGGCAGGATTCTGTTCAAGTAAAAATTATAGATCGGTTTAAAGAAGGTATTGCGGGGGCGTGAAAACTCCAGAATAAGGAGCTTGCCACCGGGCTTCAGAACCCTGTACATTTCAGCCAGTCCCTTTTCTGTATTGGCCAGGTTCCTTACTCCAAAAGCAACAGTGACTCCCCAGAATTTCCCGCTGGCAACAGGTATTTCCTCACCGTCACCGCAGACCGCCCCTATCCTGTTCCTGCGTTCATCATCCGGCAGCGTCTTCAATCCGCTGCGAAGCATATCTTCACAGAAATCTACCGCCACAACGGTACGTTTCTTTGCCTGGCGGGTCAGCTCAAGCGAAAGCGGCAGAGTCCCGGCACAAAGGTCCAGAACAGAACCATCAGGAAATTCCTTTAGTTGACGTGTTGTAACCCAGCGCCAGTACATGTCCACTTTGAGGCTAAGCAGGGAATTCAGAAAGTCATATTTATTGCTGATAGCAGCGAATTTGTCCCGCACAAATATTTTTTTTTCTTCAGCGGATTTTATTTTTTCAACTGTCACACTCATTACCATAAACACATTTGAGTAATTCTGTGATTCTTAAGAATTCTCAGAAAATAATTTTAACGGCAGGGCTTCCGGTTTAGCCTCACCTCTTTCTATCAAATAATTAATAAACCTTACCAGGCCCCTTTTTTTCTCAGGGTCAAGATCATGTTCAATTCCAAGCAGATATGTATAACAAACATCAGCTTCCATCGAAACCCTTGAGCTCACTCTTCGACTGATATTTTTAAGTTCATCCCGGCCTGCTTGTCTGCACCGCAGCAGTTCCCGGTGAATCTCCCTGACAGTCCCTGGATTCATGCGGCAGAATTCCACCCGCATGGCCCAGACTGCATAAACAAACGGCAATGACGTCATTTCATGCCAGATTCTGCCCAGGTCAATTTTGTACGGATAAATCTTATTCCTGGCCAAAATAAGGGCCTCATCCCCAATGGCTAACACTCCCGCTATATCATCTTCATGCTGGGCTTCCAATGCCGAGCCTGTCGCATATATCGGCTTCACTCTGTAAAAATTCTCCAGGATAATTTTTACAAGGCTGACCGATGTTTGGGACTGGCCGCTCAGAAGCAACCGCTTGTTTGCAAGATATTCCGGAGCGCATCGTGAAAAAAGAAAAACAGAACCGACCGGGCCGGAGGCACTGATCGATATATCATCCAGGAGTAAATAATTTTCTGGATGGATGGCGTATTCCTGCGATGAAACAAGTCCCATATCCAGCTGGTCTGCATACAACATGCGATTCAAAGCTGACGGTGACTCCTCGACAACAGTCCACTCAGGCCTGTTTACCGTACGGAGCCAGACATCATAGAGCGGTGCCGTATTGATAAAGTTTACCATGCCTATGCGGACTTTTTGTTGTGCAAGCATGCCTGTCCTATCCCAGCCATTCCCGCTGTAATGAATCCCCCGCGGTTGTCAGCATTTCAAATATATCCCCGGGTGAATTGATTTTTCCTTGATACATCACTGCCTGCGCCAGTGATTGTTTGCCAGGTTCCAGTGATCCGATTTCAGCTGAAATTCCCCAGGCCTCGGCCCCGCCGCGGGTAGCCATGTCAAATACTGATTCAGGAGAAATTTCCGGATGATCTTCTCGCAGCAATCTCATTTCACGCCACATGTTTAGCTCTTGGTTGCTGGCCATGCTATCGGTTCCCAGTGCCGGGAGAATACCATGATCTAAAAATTCTGTCACCGGAGCCTTACCTACACCCAGGAAACGGTTACTTCCGGGGCAGAGACAAACCTTGGCCTTTTTCTCTGCCAGAATATTAATATCTGCCCTATCCATATGCACACAGTGTACACAGATGGTTCGGCTGTCGATTACACCAAGTCTATTCAGATACTGCACAGGACCCAGGGCAGGAATTGTAAAAGTTCCATCCCAGGCTCCTCTTTCACAGAGGAACTCTTTGAATGCCCCGGCACCTGACTGTAAAAATTCAACTTCCTGCCAGGATTCAGCCACATGAATGGATACTATTTGATTCTGCCTGCCGGCCTGCCTTTTTATGGCCTGGATCGATCCAGGTGACGTGGAATAGGGAGCATGCGGTGTACAACTGATATCAAGGGCTGCATCGGCTGCAATATTTTCAAGTCTGGCAGAGGTTTTGGCTTCTGATTCTTTTGTCAGGCCCAGAAGTTCGAGCAGGAAATATACCCGCGTCTTTTGATCCTCTCCAATGGTACGGCTAGAAAGTGAATTTCCAACGTCACCGATAAAGGCGACCCCATCTGCAGACATGTGCTGCAAGGTCTGTCTGGCATGCTGCAGTATTAAATTTTCCGCATCAGCATTTTCCTGAAAAAACCTCTCCCGCTCTGTAAGAAGTTCCTTGATCCAAGTGGTGAATGCACCATGGTAACAGTTATTATCTCTGTCATGCTCTGGAAAAACCAGGTGCGACAGTTCAAGATGGCAGTGTCCGTTAATCAATCCTGGCAACAGTATACTGGAATCGTGATCCAGTGTTTTGTACTGTCCGAATTCTTTCTTAATTTCGCCGTATCCCCCTATCGCCCGGATCAATCCGCCGGCAACGACGAGAGCCCCGTCCTCCAATACCTGCTGCTCAAATTCATATGATCCGGAAGATATCCCTCTTAAAAGCCAGGGGCACCGGTGGATTACCGGGGAAGATGAGATTTGTTGAAGGGAATGTTCTTGATCTGCCATCAGGAATGACCACTGATTATCCGTAAAAATCACCAATCAGTCAGTTGTTATAAAAGAATAGTCCATGGTTCTTTGTCGGGGCACAAAACCAGCTCCTTGAACCAGGCTGCAAATTTCCTTTTCAGTCAGTCGAAAAGAAACTCCTGCTGCAGCAACAACATTTTCTTCAATCATGGTACTGCCAAAGTCATTGGCTCCGAAAAAAAGGGAGACCTGGGCTATCTTTGGTCCCTGGGTAACCCACGAAGCCTGAATGTTGGGAACGTTGTCCAGAATAATACGGGACCAGGCCAGCATTTTCAGATAGGCATGTGCGGTTGCCTTGGGTATCTCGGCATAGGCTGTATTATCAGGCTGGAACGGCCAAGGGATAAAAGCGGTAAAACCGCCGGTTTCATCCTGTAGATCCCTGACCCGCAGCAGGTGCTCCAACCGCTCTTCCAAGGTTTCAATATGACCGAACATCATTGTTGCGGTTGTTTTTAGGCCCTGCAGATGAGCTTGCCTCATGACCTCAATCCACTCGTCTGCACTGCACTTCCTGGGTGCTGCCAGCTGCCTGACCCGATCTGATAATATCTCGGCCCCGCCTCCCGGGATGGAATCGAGGCCAGCTCTTATGAGGCGCTCGATAACCCCTGCCACCGGCAGTCCTGAAATACTGGCAAAATGACAGATTTCTGGTGGCGAGAAACCATGGATATGTATACCTGTGGTTTTGATGAAACGCAGCATATCCTCATAAAATTCCAGTTGTTTGTCAGGATGAAGTCCTCCCTGCAGCAGGATCTGGGTGCCGCGTAACGCCTGTGTTTCTTCTATCTTCTTCTGCAGTTCATCAAAAGAAAGAATTGAGCCGGTTTCATCCTCTGGGGCCTTGTAAAAGGCACAAAATTTACAGGCGGAAATGCAGATATCGGTATAATTTATATTCCGGTCAATAACATAGGTGACAACAGGATCCGGGTGCATTCTCCGGCGAATGGCATCAGCAAGAAAACCAAGGTCATAGAGGTTGCTCTCACGAAACAGATCCAATGCTTCCTTTTCCTTGAGTCTTTCACTCAGTAGAACTTTTTGCTTGATTGAGTCTAATTTGCTCATTGCTTTTCATGCCATGCCATACAAATACGGGTAGTGAAACTATTGTTTACACCACCGCTATCTGACACGAATTCAATAGGAATTAATAACATTATAAAGGGTGTCTCTTTCAACAGGAGTACGTCCCGCCTCCTTGATCAATCTGAGAAGCTGATCGCGTGACATGGCCTGCTCTGTTTCCGCTCCTGCCATATGGGTAATAATCTCTTCCTTGACAGTTCCGTCCACATCATCAGCACCGAATGAAAGGGCAATCTGGCTCAATTTCTGACCGATCATGACCCAGTAAGCCTTAATGTGGGGAAAATTGTCCAGAAAGCAACGGGCTACGGCAATGTTTTTTAAATCATCAATGCCCGAAGTCCTTGACAGTTTGGATAACTCTGTATTCTTGGGATGAAAGGCCAGTGGGATAAATGCCAGAAATCCACCTGTTTCGTCCTGCGCTTGACGCAACATGTTCAAATGTTCCAGCCGCTCCTCCAAGGTTTCTATATGACCGTAAAGCATAGTGGCATTGGTGTGCAGGCCGAGTTTGTGTGCGGTTTTTGCCACCTTGAGCCAACCTTGGCCTGAAAGTTTTTTCTCACAAGTCAATTCCCGGATTCTCGGACTGAACACTTCAGCTCCGCCGCCCGGTATGGAACCAAGCCCTGCCTTCTTTAAATCCTCCAGCACCCCAGCTGTACCCAGTCCTGATATTTCGGCAAGATGGGCGATCTCAACACAGGTAAAAGCCTGAATATGTACATCAGGCCGCTCTTCCTTTATGACTTTTAGCAAATCTGTATAGTATGTATAGGGCAGGTCAGGATGAATGCCGCCCACCATATGAATTTCCGAAATTGGCTCTGAGAGTCTTTCCCGCACTTTAGCCCTGACCTCGTTAACTCTCATCTCATAGGCCTGGTCGGAATCCTTATCCTTACCGAAGGCACAAAATTTACAGAGGTTTGTACAGATGTTTGAATAATTGATATGCTGATTGTAGATAAAATAAGCGTAGTTGCTGTTTTGCCTCTCCCGCACTATGTTGGCAAGATACCCGACTGCCAGTAGATCCGGACTTTGGAAAAGCCGGATCCCATCCTCAATGCTTAACCTTCCGCCATCTTGTACTTTTTCAAGAATATCACCTAATCCGGCTTTTTTAATAAAAGAATCCATTGCGTATTGTTGGGAGGGATATATGCGGCTGCTGAGATACAGCGCTTTGTTAATCAAGAAAGTTCTTCAGTTTATCTCTGCGGCTCGAGTGGCGCAGGCGGTTGAGCGCCTTTTTCTCAATCTGCCTGATTCGTTCACGGGATACATTAAAGCGTTTGCCGATCTCTTCCAGGGTGTATTCAGCTTTTTCACCTATGCCGAAACGCAAGCGGATAATTTTTTCCTCCCGCTCACTCAAGGTACAAAGAATTTTCTTAACCCTGCTTGACAGTTCACGGTTCTGAACAGCTTCATAGGGTGATACGGATTCCTGGTTTTCGAGGAAATCGCCTAAAGTGCTGTCATCATCGCCAATGGGAGTTTCCAGCGAAATAGGCTCCCTGGATGCTTCAAGGATGGCAAGGATTTTATCCATGGGCAATTCTGTCTGCTTGGCAATTTCAACCGGGGTCGGCTCCCGGCCCAGTTCTTTAAGCAATGAATAAAATGCCTTGAAAAATTGGCTGCGCAATTCAAGGAAATGCACAGGCAGTCTGATGGTCCTGGTCTTGTCGAGAATTGCACGGGTTATCGCCTGTCTGATCCACCAACTGGCATAGGTGCTGAACTTATTGCCTTTGGTATAGTCAAAGCGAAATACAGCCCGCATAAGTCCGAGGTTCCCCTCCTGGATAAGGTCGGCCAGGGTTAACCCCTGATGCATGTAACGTTTTGCTATGCTGACGACCAACCGCAGGTTGGCCCGTATCATTTCATCCTTGGCCGCTTCAATGGAGCGGACATAGGCCTCAATCTTGGTATGCAGTTCAAAGAGCTCCCGTATGTCGGTGTATTTTGCAGCACAGCGGGCGACCGAATCCTTCATGTAGTTGAGTTGCTGTTTTTTGGGCTTTAATGAAGGATCTCTTTTCTCCCATAAATCAATGCGGTCCTTGAGAACCTTCATCTCAGGAACACCTGATTCATCCTCACGAATGGAGCGGATAATGGCATCAAAGCCCTCACGGATGGTCCTGCTATAAATGCCCTCCTCTTCAGGAGTCAAAAGCTCAAAACGTCCCATTTCCCTGAGATATGTTGTGGTGGTCTCCTCCGGGTCATGCGGTTCGTCGTCATCATCAGTTGACGAAATAGCATCCGCTATATCATCCTTCCCCCTTGCAAGAGTTCCCGCCGAACTTTTTTTGTAGTCGTCCCACGACTCGCCGGAAAGGGTCCTTTTCTGGCCGGTTTTTTCCTCGGAAACAATTTCTATATTATTTTCGGCTAGGAAATCAAAGAGTTCTTCAATAACACTTGTTTCTTTAATATCATCGGGAATAAGTTCGTTTAGGAGAGTAAAGGAAACACAGCCTTCATTCTTACCTTCATCCAGCAACTTAGCTTTAATGGTTACGAGCATTGACACACTACCCCTTTAACTTTTCAGTCTATAATGATGAACGGAACCTGTGAAAAAATTGCGAGGAATTCTCCCTGGATTGCACTGATATACATCAAGAAAATGCGTTTGCAGCATTCTAATTTTCTTCATCAATAGTCCAGAAATCAAATTTTACGCCAAGCCTGGTCATCTATTTCACCGGGAAAACGCAAATTTTTTAATTTTAACCCAAGCAGGGAAAAAATGAAATGAAAATTTTGTTTTTATTATGTTGAGCAATATTTGTTTCCTGAAGCCGCCCTTTCTTTCCTGAGGACAGAATGATTATTTTAATTCCATTTACTTGACACGGCTGAGAGCCTTTCACTATATTCAGGCCTTAGCATGATTCGTAATGCTATAAATTAAAACCGATGCAACTCGGAAACAAGGTGGCCTTTCGCTTTTCTACAATATAGATGCACTTTATTTTTGTTGAAAATCTCCTGCTTTTCAGCAAAAGTTGTTTTTACCCAACCTTTACTGATTTTTTGTTCCTCCATGCTAAAAAAACGAACCAGCGGCATACTGCTTCACTTGACTTCTCTGCCCGGGAACCACGGCATAGGAAACCTGGGTTCAAGTGCTTACACTTTTATTGATTTTCTGAAAACCTCAGGCCAAAGCTGCTGGCAGTTTCTTCCTACGGGACCGACCAGCACGGTGTTTGACAGTTCCCCCTACATGTGCCGTTCAGTATTTGCCGGCAACCCACTTCTTATTGATCTGGAAGTACTTGTCAAAGACAACCTTCTTTCTCCTGAAGACCTTGAAGGCCACCCTGAGTTCTCCGAATACACTGTTGACTACCAGGAGGTTTCAGCATTCAAAAATGAACTGCTGCAAAAAGCTTTTCAAAACTTTGCACGTTCCTGCCCAACTGCTGAATTTGAAAAATTCTGCCACAAACATCAAAACTGGCTTGACGATTATGCCCTGTTCATGAGTTTCAGGGAACAGTTTGACTCCAGGCCCTGGTATGAATGGCCTGAATATGCCGCCCGGCGGGATACTAAGACCCTCAGCCAATATACCGCAAGTCGTCCAGAAACGATTTTTTATTATAAATTTGTCCAGTTTGTCTTTTTTACCCAATGGCAGAAACTATACGACTATGCCCAGACTAAAAATATTACTTTGATCGGCGATATTCCCATTTACGTGGCGTTGGACAGTGCGGACGTCTGGGCCAACCAGGATCTTTTTAAGATTAATGCAAAAACCCTCCAACCCATAAAAGTCGCCGGTGTTCCTCCGGACTACTTCAGCGAAACAGGACAACGCTGGGGCAACCCTGTCTACAAATGGAAAACCGACGATGGGAAAATTAACAAAAAACTTTATGAATGGTGGCTGCAGCGCTTCAGGTTGATTTTTTCAATGATGGATATGGTTAAGATTGATCATTTCAGAGGATTTGAAGCTTTCTGGGAAATTCCGGCCGGAGAAAAGACAGCTGTCAAAGGCAAATGGGTCAAAGGTCCAGGGAAGAAGTTTTTTACCACCATCAGTACCGGGCTCAAAAAAATGCCTATAATAGCCGAGGATCTTGGCATCATTACCCCACCGGTTGAACAAATGCGCGATCAACTTGGGTTTCCCGGTATGCGTGTTCTGCAGTTTGCTTTTGAGTCAGATGAAAAAAATCCTTATCTGCCCCATAATTATGAGCAAACAAATACAATAGTCTATACGGGTACCCATGACAATAATACGACCCTTGGCTGGTTTTTGGGAAACAAACTTTCAGAAACCACCAGAGAACGCATCCGTCGATACCTGAACAGTTATGACGACAGTCGCATCTCGTGGGAATTTACCAGGTTGGCAATGTCATCTGTTGCTGCCATGGCCATCATCCCCCTGCAGGATATCCTCGGTTTTGGCCAAGATTGTCAGATGAACAGGCCCGGCACCCCTTCAGGAAACTGGCGCTGGCGGTGTGCCGTCCGTTTTCTCAACAAAGAAACTGCGCAGCTGCTGCTGGACCTGACTGCTTTTTACAACCGGCTAAACAAAAGCCCGCGATAATGGAGAAAAATTTCATGGACATATTAACATTCCTGGGCAGTCCCCGTAAGAAAGGTAATTCCGAGATATTGACCGAAGCAGTTCTAGAAGGAGTAAAGCAGGCGGGTGGGTCACCCGAAATAATAAGGCTCTGCGACCTGAAAATATCGCCCTGCATAAGCTGCGGCGGTTGTGACAAAACAGGCATGTGTGTTGTAGAGGATGATATGACCCCCCTCTACGATAAGATCATCACAATAGACAAAATCATTGTGGCCTCCCCGATATTTTTCTATGGCATAACAGCACAGACAAAGGCGTTTATCGACAGGACCCAGGCCCTGTGGAACAGGAAAAGACTTCTGCAGAAAAAAGGCGAATGGCTCGAAAATCCTAAGCGTATGGGCTTTTTTATATCAGTCGCAGCCACCCGAGGAGCCAGAATATTTGAAGGTGCAGTCCTCACCATGAAATACGGATTTGATGCCATGGGCATAAACTACGGAGGTGATTTTCTTATAACCGGCCCCGACAGGCGCGGAGATATGAAAAAATATGAGCAAAAACTTGCCGAGGCAAGAGAGGCAGGTAAGAATTTTATTTCCGGACTGGATGCCAATGTCGATTAATCGAGCCGCCAACAAATCCTTGACAAATCGGTTCGCATCATTTACTTAGAAAACCCATTACAGGGCCCCATCGTCTAGCG
>JAFDBU010000200.1 GCA_019313095.1 Deltaproteobacteria bacterium
AGCTCCGGAAAAGATCCTGAAAAGGGTAAAGGCCCTGGCTGAATACAGGCTCGACGCCCTGCACATTTCCTACTGCATGACCGCGCTCTGCCCGTTCCAGAAAAAATACCAGGCTGTCATAGCAGAAGCTTATCCTGATCTTGAAATTGTTTTGGGGACGCATATTCCCAAGGACAAGGAGCAGTTCAGGAAGGATGTCAGGGAACTGCTCTGCCCGACCTTTTCTGAGGTTCAAGACATGAATGATATAATCAGGAGCAGGTTGAAGAAAAAAGAGGACGGGAACTGAGGTATATCATGCTCCGTAAAGTAACCGGCAAGCAGCCGAATTCAAGAATGTGCCTGGTCTGTGGCCTGAAGAACCCCTTTGGCCTGCATGCAGCCTTTTATGAACTTGACAACAAAGAGATCCTGTCGGTCTTTACGCCGCGCGAGCAACACCAAAGTTATCCCGGCCGGCTGCACGGCGGCATTATCTCGACAATACTCGATGAGGCAATTGGCCGGGCCATCATGATGCATTCTGATGATGAAGTCTGGGGTGTTACCGTGGATCTGCAGGTACGTTTTAAAAAACCTGTACCCCTTGACGGGGAGCTGAGGGTTGTCGGGCGGATAACCAAGGACAGCAGCAGATTCTTCGAAGGCAGCGGGGAACTGTTACTGGCGGACGGCACCGTTGCGGCCGAGGGGCACGGCAGATATCTCAAGGTTTCCCTTGATAAAATCGCTGATTTTGATGTAGATGCCCAGGAATGGGGTGTTGTGAATTCGAAGGATGATCCGGACGAGATTGAATTGTAAAATTGAAGCTCCCTGCGTCAGCATTAAGCACTTCTCACAACCGCTGAAGTGATGTGGTGTGTCTTTCACACCTCCTTTATTAATTTATCTGAAAAATGCGCCTCGTACTCTTTTAACCGAACCAGAGTCGTTTCTTTGTAGATTTCCGCCCTTGATTTGCCTGACACCTCAATATTAAAGCCAACATTGGCGAAACCAACTGATACAATTGCCTTCTCTATTTCCTGCTATTGATCCGGGCTGAAAAGTTGCACAGGATCACCAACTGCAATCATGTTGGGGGGACAAAAAAGTCTTTTGAAAGTAAGGTGCCAGGATGAACAAGAGCATCAACCGTAATCAAGGCCCCTGAGCAGATTTTTGCTCCCTGCAATACTGTTGCACCGGTGGCAATTTAAGAGCATGGCTCCAGGGTAACGCCAAGTATTGTGGAATGAAGTCCAATAAATACATTATCTCCTATATTGACGGAATGATCTTTGTTTCCCGCCACTGTAGCTCTGATAACGGCATTTTCAGAAACAATGACATTTTCGCCAATATTTATTCCTGAACCTTCAGAGTTGAGGACAGCACCAAACATCACCTTTGCATGTACTCCTATTTTCACATCACCGATTACGGGAGCCGTCGGCTCGACATAAGCGGAAGGCTCAATGGTTGGCTCAATGCCGCGATGTCTGATTATCATGATTTTTCCTGTTTGTTGTCAGGCCGATCCTCCGGACTTTTATCAGTGCTGGGAGAGGCCAGGTTTTTCTTGTATATCGCCTCCAAAATAAAGGAAAGGGCTGCAATGCCAAAACCGACCCAGCCTAATATTAAGGGTATGGCCTGAATCCAGGTGAGAACTATCAATCCTAATCCGACCCATCTGGCGACCAGTGTAATATTACCTAAATCCAATTTTATTTCTCCTCTTGATGGCTATCTAGCATTAGGCGCGGCGGCTTTTTGACGTCTCACTTAACGCTGTTGTTATGTTTCGATTTTAATTCTGCCTGCCATGTATTTTATTGCTTTGCCGGATATTAAAACCCGATCATCAACAACTTCACAGGTTAACTCACCACCTCTTGAAGACATATGTTTAACTCGGATTTTTTTTTAAACCGATCTTGGAAGTCCAATAAGGCGCAAGTTGTTTATATGCGGAACCAGTTACAGGATCTTCAGGAATTCCGTATTTTGGTGCAAAGAATCGTGCTACAAAATCATAGCGGCTGGACTTTGCTGTAATAATGACACCGCGCAAATCAAGTTTTTTCAGTAATTCGAAATCCGGATCTGCCAATTCAATATCAATTTCACGTTCAAAAACGACAATAAAATCTTCTGACTTCAGGCATTCAATAGGAGTCATATTGAATGCCTGAACAATTTCTTCCGGGATATCACATGGTACAGGGGGCTGCGCTGGAAAGTCCATGGTGAGCCATCCATCATTTTTAGTCACGCTCAATATCCCCGATTTAGAATCAAATTCAATCTTATCTTTATTATAGCCGAGAATATTGAACAATAGATGTGCCGCTGCCAATGTAGCATGGCCGCATAAATCAATTTCACTTACCGGAGTAAACCACCTAATATGGAAACCTTTGCCCTTGGGTGTGAAAAACGCCGTTTCTGACAAATTATTCTCAGCTGCAATAGATTGCATTATCTCATCAGGCAACCACTTATCGGAGGGACAAACCGCTGCCGGGTTGCCTTCGAATATCTTGGATGCAAATGCATCTATCTGGTACATTGATATTTCCATTTGTTTTCGCATAACCCATTTTTTATACCTAAATACCGGCCTGCTGCCAATTTTTTTGTCTTGTATAATTTTCCCTACAACCGGATATTCATAAAAAAAAACAGTCTGAAAAGGGCAGAATCTGGGTATCTGGATAATGCGCATGGTTATTTTAATATATTGCTTTAATGTACAGCATCAATTTATATACATTATACATCTACACAAAATCAGAATTTTCATATGGCCGCCGCTGACACAAAAACACAATTCAATATAAACAGAGCCTCTGCCTGGGTGCTGCTGGTCGTACTCGTAACCTTTATCCTGCAGACCCTGGATTTTCTTTTCATTCCGCTCTGCTTTGCCATTCTGCTCTGTTATGCTCTGGGCATTCCCCTGGAATTTATGAAACGCTATCACCTGCCAGGTTTTGTGCGCATTATACTTGTCGTGGGCCTTGTGCTGCTGCTGATTTTCATGCTAGGCAAACTGGTAATGCTGAATGTAAACAATTTCCAATCACAAATGCCGGAATATGAGAAAAAATTCTGGGAATATGCCAATATAATAATCTCGCGTTTCGACATCTCACCGGAACAGGCTAATGAGGCATTCCAGACTTTCCTGGGCAGAATCCAGCTAAGCCAGTTCACTTTCGGCAGCCTGATAAAGAGTTTCAGCGGTTCATTTTTTGCCTTTCTCGGCAATGTACTGTGGGTCGTACTTTTCATGGCCTTCATCCTGGCCGAGCGTGAATCCTTCACCCGGCGCCTGGTCAACCAACTCGGCAAAAAGAATGCAGGCCCGGTTATGGAATCCCTTCAAAAGATCAATGATTCTGTCCAGCAGTATTTGGGCCTGAAAACCCTTGTCAGCTTTCTAACCGGAGCACTGGTTACCATTGTACTCACCATTGCCGGTGTTGACTTCGCCCTGCTCTGGGGGGTGCTGACCTTTGTCTTGAACTTTATTCCAACCATCGGTTCAATTGTTGCCACCCTGCCCCCCATTGCCATCACCCTTTTCCAGTCAGGGTCCATCGGCAAGACCCTTATCATAGCTGTTCTTCTGCTGTCCATACAGTTTGCGGTTGGCAATATCCTGGAACCGAAATTGATGGGCCGCGGGCTGAACCTGAGTCCACTTGTTGTGCTGTTCTCACTTATCTTCTGGGGCTGGCTCTGGGGCATTCCCGGCATGCTGCTATCCGTACCACTAACCGCTGCTATCAGAATTGCCATGGAGCAGATTGACGCCACAAAAACAGTTGCCGTTCTGATCAGCAGTAAATAACGTGTTATAGTTCATAAAAAATAGAGGAGTGATTGGCGATGAGCAAAGAAACCAATTTTTCCTGCAGCAAATGCAGCGCTGTCTGGCGGAAGAGCGCCTCTACCAACTGCTGGTCCAGTGATCCTAAAAACCCTCCGGCCAAACCGGGAAACTGCCCGACACGCGACCACAGCGACATCATCAAGGAAGCATTTGAACTCTATAAGGGC
>JAFDBU010000201.1 GCA_019313095.1 Deltaproteobacteria bacterium
GAAATCTTCCGCCTAAAATTAAGTAAATGAGAAAGGAGAAAAAATGAAGAAAATGTACGGAAAAACAAAGATGCTTACAAAAACGTTAACCTTCTGTTGTGCCTCTGCTCTGCTTCTAGCAGGAACTGCCGCGACTTCTGACGCAGCCGGCATAACGGTTTACAAGGACGGTGACAAGTATGTGAAAATGGGCGGCCGCATCCAGCTGCAGTATCATTATGTCAACCCTGACATAGGCAGCAGCTCGGATGACCTCTTCTTCAGACGTCTGCGTCCCTATATTGAAGGCTCCATCCACAAAGACTGGAAAGGAAAATTTCAGATGGATTTCGGCAAGGCCGAGGGTGAAAATGAAGTAGCGGTAAAAGACGCCTACATGCAGTATCTGGGTTTCAGCAACATGAAATTGGCCATCGGAAACGCCAACTTCCCCTTTTCGAGGGAGCTGCTGACTTCATCCAAGAAACAGCAGCTGGTTGAACGGACCTTTGTCGGCGATCATAACTACGGCACCCCTGACAGAAATGCCGGTGTCCATCTCACCGGTCATGCCATGGAAAACAAGATACTGACCTGGGGTGTTTCAGCATCTGCTGCTGAAATTGATCCTGACAATAAAAAACTTGATTTCGACACTCCGGTCAACCGGAACGACGATTTCAACCAGGGCTGGATGATCGGCGGCCGCATTGACTATCATCCATTCGGCCTGCTGAAGTTTGAACAGGGGGATTTCAAAAGGGAGACCAAGGCCACTCTCGGGATTGCTGCTTACACCTGGAGCAATGATGATGACAACAACACTTATACCGATGCCTCCGGCCTCTGTACCGGTTCAAAATGCGACGTGGACAAGGCCACCGGTTTTGAGATCAGCGGTGCCTTCCGCGGCTATGGCATTTCCGTTGATGCTCAATACAATATTATCAAGCCTGAACTGATTGACAATACTGTTTCCAGCGGTATTTACCGGAACGGAGAAACGGACCTGAAGAACTGGGCCATCGAGGGTGGGTATATGTTCTCGGGAAATACGTTTGAGATCGGAGCAGGCTATCAGAGCCAGGATACGGACGGTTATTCAGACAAATGGACCAGGACATCATTCTTCGGCAACTGGTTCATCACCAAGAATCATGACATCAAGACTCAGCTTACTTACAGAATCGGCAAAAACCTTGATGGTGTCAAGGACAATGATGTCGCCGAAATCTTCCTCCAGGCCCAATATGTATTTTAATTGCCCTTAACCATCTCTTATCTCCCCCCGATAATGTTGTGGGCAAACGGGTGCAGGGCTTAACTGTTCAACTCCTTGGTGGTTAAGCCCTGCTACCCACTTAACCAGATTATCTTACTGATGGTAATGGGAAAATATTTATGAATATTCTCTATGGTGTCCAAGGTACGGGCAACGGCCACATCAGTCGCTCACGGGAAATTATCCTTCAGCTTAAATCAATGGGACATCATGTTGATGTTATACTCAGCGGCCGTGCGCCTGAAGCTTTCTGGGATATGGAGGACTTTAAACCTTATAAAGCTTATAGGGGGCTCACCTTTATAACCCATAAGGGCAAAATTGATTACACCAAAACAGCAATGCAGTTGAACCTGCCGCAATTGTATTCAGATATCAGGTCCTATCAAACAAACGGCCTTGATCTGGTCGTCACTGACTTTGAACCCATTGCTGCCCGAATTGCAAAAAAACACAAGATTCCATGCCTCGGCATCGGTCATCAATATGCCTTCTATCACGATATCCCGTTTGCCAACGGCAACTTTGTCGCCCGTTATATTATCAGGAACTATGCTCCGGCTGAAATACCCATAGGTCTTCACTGGCATCATTTCAATCAGCCCATATTGCCGCCAATCATACCGACAACCCTTAACTCAGCCACCCCCCGGCAGGAGCCCCATAAGGTTCTTGTTTACCTGCCATTTGAAGCGCTTACTGATATTATCAGCCTTATACATTCATTTGAGTATCACAATTTCTTTATCTACCATGACGTAAAAGAAGCTGATGACATCGGTAACCTCCATATCCGACCATTTTCCCGACAGGGTTTTCTCCAAGATCTGGAGGAATGTACCTATGTTATCAGCAGCGCTGGTTTTGAACTAATCAGCGAGGCTTTGATCCTGGGTAAGAAGATTCTGGTCAAACCTCTTGAAGGCCAGATGGAACAATACTCAAATGCCCTGGCCATCCGAGAATTAAATCTCGGTATGGACATGAATACGCTGGATAAGGAAATTGTCGGAGAATTTCTCGAATCAAGTGATGCCAAAACCGTTAATTATCCGGATGTGGCCCTCCTTATCGCACAATGGCTGAAAAAAGGGCAGTGGCATGATGTTGCATCCCTAGCGAAGGAATGCTGGAGCCTGACAAATTAATGTTTTATTAATCAATAACAAACACATAAATAATCGTAAAAAAATCCAATTGTAAAACAGTACCTTTACCTTTTAGCGCAAAAATTCAAGGGAGGTGATCCTATGAAAACACTGCGCTACAGGACAATCTGGCTCTCTGACCTGCATCTCGGCACCAAACACACCAACAGTAAATTTCTTCTCGACTTTCTCAAAAAAACAGAGTCCGAATACCTGTATCTGGTCGGCGACATTATCGACTTCTGGAAGTTGGAGTCTGGTGGCTACTGGTCACACATCAACAACCACATCATGCGCAATGTCCTCAAGAAAGTGCGTGAAGGCACCAAAGTTATTTATATCCCGGGCAATCATGATGAAGTGATGAGAAAATTTTCCGGAAGCCGGGTTAAAGGCATCACGGTCCGGAATGAAACCGTTCATAAAACGGTTGACGGCTTCCGATTCCTGGTAACCCACGGAGACGAATTCGACTGTGTAGTCCAGAAAAACAGGTGGCTAGCAAAGCTGGGCTCCTTAGCCTACGACTGTCTACTTGAAATCAATACTATTTATAACCATATCCGCAGTAAACTGGGTCTGCCTTATACATCCATTTCAGCCTATCTGAAGTATAAGGTGAAAGAAGTGGTAAACTTTGTCAGCAGTTATGAAGAAACCGTGGTTTCTGAGGCACTGA
>JAFDBU010000202.1 GCA_019313095.1 Deltaproteobacteria bacterium
TTCTGGGGTGAGCGATGGGACTTGAACCCACGACCGCCGAGGCCACAACCCGGTGCTACCACCAGCTGAGCTACGCTCACCGTACAGTAAGGCACTTCTTATAATAGATGGGTCTTATTTTATCAAGTTTTTCTAATTATGATCGGAAAGAAATAGTTTCTGCTGAAAAAGTCTTTATTTAAATTCCTTGCCGCAGTGCTGGCACTTCCTGGCCTGGGCTTTGATTATCTCGGCGCAGTCCGGGCATTCTTTTTTGAAGTTCGTCTCCAGTAGTTTTTTGATAGACAGATTCACCCTGTGGGCCAGGCTGTCGTCCCTGAAATCATGGTTACGCAGAGGATCTATACAGGACAGATCATTGAGATCAATAAGAAGGTCCGCAGCCCGCTCCCTGTTTTTACGGTCAGCTGCTTCGTCAAGAAGTAAAAAAAGGACCGGTTCGAGGTTCTTCTCCGCAATACAGGTATCAAGTCTGTCAGCTGCTTCTTTTTCCCTGGCATATCGTTCATCCTGGAGCCTAATGGTTTCCGGGTCAATAACACAGCCCTTGAAAGCATCTCTGCTGCCAACCATCATGGGAGTTCCTTCCTTGTTGCCCGGTAAGAGCATATAGCGGTATGAGGCCCTGTGACCGAACTGCAGCTCAATGTGCTCCCAGCCATTTTTAAACAGAGGACATTCATCATTCAAGCAGACAAAGTAGGCTTCTGTGCCCCAGCCAAGTCCGTCACCGACATGGATGGGTGGTGTGCTGCAGCATGAAAGCTGTTCTTTGCAGTGCGGGCAAAAATGTTTTTCGTCAAGATATTTCTTGCAAGTATCTAACATGGGTATCCTCCGGAAAATATACGCCAGAGAAACTAAAATTAAACCTACTTTGGCGTTGAAATGGTTTGATCTGCTCCCAACTGGGAGACTGGCCGGTTTACATTTCAGGTATAAGGCCTGTTGCCAAATAAAATGAGTATGGGTAACAGGAGCAGAAAAAAAATCACAATAACAATAACAGGATGTTCATTTGGTTTATTTTCAGTGTTATCTGCCATAGGTGTAGAGTAAGCATGTTGGCCTAAAAGTCAATAACCGGAATGCGTGACCCTAATGGGAAATAACCGGCCAAGTCATGGGCGGATGATCCTGCCCAAGGTTTCATCAACAGCAAGTGACTGCTTCATCCTGGCTTTCAGAAAATCATCGGTCAGATAATTTTTATTTTCATCGATGATAGCACAAAGTTCATCTATTTTTCCTGCATTGGACAGATCCATAAGTTTGATCAAATTTTCAGCAAAACTCTTAACAATCTTGCGGCCGTCACCTTTTGTAGCCATGATTTCGGCATAAGTTCTGGCATTCTGGGTGTGAACGCGGGCCATTGCCATGATACCATATAAGGAGGTGAGGGTGGAATGAGTACCAATCTCATCCTGGGGTATCTGGTTATCCTTCAGTGTCATGGCAAGGGCCACGGATACCGTGGTGGGCAGTTTCTGGCCGACACCCATCAACAGATCATGCTGGGACGGACTGTCCTGGTTAATAAGAGCACCGTGCTTGTATAGAAAGGCTTCAAACTCACTACAGAGCAGACCGCTTCTTTTAGTCCTCACCACGGTGGCATTCTTATCCTTCATGGTTTTTGCCTGGGGGCCCCAGAGGTTATGGACCAGCATAACTTCGACCCCGGGCCGGGTCTTTGCCAGTGCTTCGTCCAGGGCTGTTTCCGCCACACCTGCCAGGATTATAAGAGCCTGCCCGTCATCAAGGAGTGGGCCGTACTTCTCTACCACTCCGGAGGTTGCACTTATGGGTACACAGATAACCACGACATCAACCTGGGGAATCATATCCTCAGGTCTCAGATCTGTGGTGCGGCCGGTAAGCAGTGATTTATAGCCCTCGCTCGCCAGCCGTTTGGCAAACCACTTGCTCATATCGCCTGTTCCTATAAAGCCAAAAGAGGATATGTGCTTGGTGCGCATATCAACCCTTGGAAAGCTGCCCAGTACCTGGAACGCACCTGGTTCCTGGATGATCTGTTCGCTGATGGATTTTACCGCGTCTGCAAGAACCTTATCCCTGATATGGCCTTCGGCTTCAATATAGATCTGCAGCTTCTGTGTTTTGATATCACTTTCAGTTCGCATATCAATTATATTGATGCCGCGGCGGGTAAATTCACTTAGAATGTCAACAAGAAGGCCGACCCTGTCGTTTAAAGGCAGAGTCAACAGGGCTGTGGCATCGTACCCGGTTGGGTCGGAAGGAGTTGAACTGATGATGGCAAACCGGGTCTGGTTATGAGGTGCCATTTCCCTTTCTCTTATTACCAGGCCGTTGGCCACGAGAAATTCCTCCGTGGCCACAAAACCATGATCCAGCTTGTTCTGCTGCTTGACATCATCAATAGCCTGCTGCAGATCGGTAACTGTCAACTGCGGCAGCAAAGGATAATTATTAGTTATGTATTCTTCACATTGCCTGAAGCTGTTGCTTTTGCCGATAAGTATGTAAAGAGTCTGTAAATCATCTATGGCACCAAGTGAAAGATGAATGGGAAGTACAACATTATCGATCCAGTGCGCTGATCTGAGTTTTTCCATGATACGAAAATATTCGAGACTTTCACCTTCCCGGGTGTTGTAAACAGGGATCAGGGCAAGGTCTGTCTGCTGTTCCAGAAATGCTTTGATCACAGAGGAGGTATTCGGGAAAATCTTTATGTCGGCATTATGGTCAAATCGTTCCGCTGCCTGCCAGGAGGATGATCCAGCAGGCCCCAGCGTTGCTATGGATTTCATGCGCTTGTCCTTTAATATCTCAA
>JAFDBU010000203.1 GCA_019313095.1 Deltaproteobacteria bacterium
GAAAAGCTGTGCCAGCAATTCATGATGCAGATTGGCCATAATGAGATCCACCTTTGTTGCAGGAAATTGTATCCTGAGGTCAACCTGTTCCACCAGGACAATATTTGCAACTCTGTTGTAAACTGCATTCTGTTTTGCCACTGCACATGCCAGGGGATTGAAATCAAATGCCAATACCGCTGATGCTCCGAGTTTGGCTGCTCCTATGCCAAGCAGCCCGGAGCCGCAACCCAGGTCCAGTGCGGTGAAGTTTTCCGGCAGATTCGGGTAATAGTTGACCAATGATTCCAGGCAAAGACGCGTAGAGGGATGGAAACCGTTGCCGAATACAACACTGGGGTCGATTTTAATATCAGCTTTTTGAGGGGCCCAGACCGGTGCTATGGTCAGGGGGCCGACTGTAAAAGAAGCGACATCACGGCCCATCTCCCAATCCACGTAATCAAGATCCGCCTCGTAAAACAGCCGGCAGCTGTTTTGTTTGGTGAGCTCTGTAACCAGGTCATCTTTGGGTCTGTGAAAAATCAGAATGGTTTTGCCGTCTTCTTCCCAGATGCCAATAAGATCAGGATCATCAATTGCAGCAAGAATGCTTCCGTCAAGGTGATAAGTATATATTCGTGAATAACGTAAGTAAGGTGGTTTAAGCATATAAAGCTTCAGTTTTGGGGTGATTTGTTTTACATCTATGGGTAAGAAGCATGTCACAAGATCGATTGTAATACAAAACAACGACAGATAAAGCAAATTCCGGGACAGTAAAATGGAAAACTATAAACTGGTTCTGCCTGAACATTTGAATCATTACGGCTATCTTTTTGGCGGTAACCTGCTCAAATGGGTTGATGAAGTGGCCTGGATCGCGGCAAGCCTGGATCATCCGGGATGTAATTTTGTCACCATCGGGATGGACAGGGTGGAGTTTAAAAAAAGTGTCAAGCAAGGTGCTCTTCTCAGGCTCGAAGCCAATAAGTCCAAAGAAGGCAAAACTTCAGTGCAGTATTATGTCAAGGTATATCGCCATGATATCCAAAACGGCAATGATGAGCACATTTTTACGACCAACACCACCTTTGTCTGTATCGATGACCAGGGTAAAAAGTGCAGCCTAGTAAAATGACGGCAGGTGATTCCGGGAGTACGGCATTATTCATTTAAAACAGGCCCGGATGGCTGCAGCAGAGGTCTTTCATGCTCAAGATTCGGTTCACCGCAGTGCAGGAGTATCCACTCCCTGGTTTTATCTCTGAGGCTGATAGCCTCCGCCCAGGTATCCTTTTTCGATTCGGCAGGGGCAGTCTTTGGATGTATGGGGCTGCCGATGCTTACGGTTATGAAACCACGGCGTGGAAACCACGAGCCTGCGCGTAATATTGAACGTGTTCCCCTGACAGCAACAGGGATTATCGGAATATTGAGACGGGCTGCGGCGGAAAAAGCTCCCATTCTGAAGGGCAGCAGACCGGGCATGCGCATGAATGTTCCTTCAGGAAAAAAGAACAGGGACCGCTCGGCTCCGCCTTTGGCGGTGATAGCCCTGGTGTCTTCCACTCCCTGCTGTTGATCAAAACGTTCGACAAAAAGCGTGCCTATGCGTTTCAACAGGATATAAACAATGGTCTTTGTTTTCAACTCGGCCTTGGCAATGAAACTTAAGGGGCGGTCAAGGACACCTGTAAGCACATAGCCGTCAAGGTAGCTGGCATGGTTTGACACAAAAATACACTGTTCGTCTTTAACAGGAAGATTCTTTCGGCCATGCATTATGATTCTGGTACCGCTGAGAGAGGCAAGGATTCTGACAGCTCTGTTCATTACTGTCCAACGGCCTTTTTCTGTCGGAAGTACTAAAACTAACAGACCGACCACAGGGGCGAGGAGACAATACAGCAGCCAGCACCAGGAGGCATAAAGCGCTGCGCCTATCTGTCTGTTGATGCTGCGGAATTTAGGCGGCAACCCCTGCAGGACGAAACGGGTAAGCTGCAGCCAAACTGCCTGCTGCTTTTTGCCGATCAGGCCCTTTTCATAAATATGTTTACTGGCGCTGCGTCTGATTTTGCCGCTCGAAGTTTTTAAAACCGTGTTGGGAGGGGCCAGGACCACTTCGTCAGGGGGATCGCCTGCCAGGTCGGTGACAATGGAGTTTATTGCGGTTCTGATTTCAGCCAGAGCCTGTTCATCTTTCTTCCTGGTTTCAGCCATTACGATTAAGCGCTCAGTACCGGTCTCTGCCGACTCAGCGCCAAATACCGCAACGTTACCGGCTCGAACTCCCTCCAGCTTGCCGATGGCTTCTTCCAACTCGACCGGATAAATATTGCGTCCGGCCCTGATGATAATATCTTTGGCCCGCCCGGTTATATAAACGTTGCCTGCAACCATATAGGCCTTGTCGCCCGAGTCAAGCCACTCTCCATGGAACAGCTCCCTGGTTTTTTCCGGGTTTTTAAAATATCCGGAAGTTGCTGACGGTCCGGTAAATTGCAGGCTGCCCTCCATGCGTTCCGGAAGCTCCCGGTCATTAGCATCCACGATCCTGATTTGGTGCCCCGGCAAAGGTTCGCCGCAACAGACAAATTCCAGTCCGTCTCTTTCAGGAGGGCTGACCGGGAGTGCTTCTCCAGATTCCATAAAGGCTTGGCGCTTTATCCGGTCAATTTTAATACCGTTCCCGGGGCGAGGAAAGGTAAGCCCGACAGATGATTCGGCCAAGCCATACACCGGCAGCATGGTTTCTGGTTTGAAGCCGTATGCGGCAAACCTTTCAATAAACCGTTTAATGGTTACCGGGTTGACTGCTTCGGCTCCGTTGAAGGCAATTCTCCAGGAGCTCAGATCAAGCCCGGCAATATCGTTTTCTTCAAGACGGTTCAGGCAGAGTTCATAGGCAAAGTTCGGTGCTGCGGAAAGAGTACCGCTGTACTTGTGAATTGCCCAGAGCCAGCGCTGCGGTTTTGCGATAAAGGCTAGGGGGGGCATGATAATCAACTGGCAGGCAAAATGGAGGCTTCCCAGCCAGGCCCCGATAAGACCCATGTCATGATAGAGAGGAAGCCAGCTGATGAAAACGTCATCCGATGAAACACTGATAACACGTGCCATGGCCCTGATATTGGCCAACAGATTTGAGTGCGTTAATACAACACCTTTCGGCATACCTGTACTGCCTGAAGTATATTGCAGAAAGGCGATATTATCCCTGGTGAGCAGAGGTTTCCTGAACGCAGCTAAGGCCTTGGCGCCGGCCCTGTCTAATTCGGGTACGGTCAGAACTGCGCGCAGATTTGCGACATTGGTGTGCATTAATCTGGCAAACGGTTTTGCCTCTGCCATTGTCACCATGATCCTGGCAAGAGAGTTAGCTGCTATGGCACAATGACGGAGGAGGTGTTCTTCAATCTGCTTCAGCCTGCCGGGTGGGTATACAGGTACCGGGATACCGCCAGCCAGAAGCACACCGAAGAAGGTGAAAAAATATTCGCGTCCTGTGGGGAGCATGATAAGAACAGACTCGCCGGGTGCCAGCCCGAAATGCTGCAGTCCGGAGGCAACACGTTCCGCCTGATCCCACAATTCGAGATAGGTAATGATTTTTTCCTCGTCCTGATCACTGTAAAAACGGATATGCGGCCGTTCAGGATGTTTTATGGCATGCCATTCCAGAACTTTGACCAGGGTTTCAGCCTTTAGAGGTGTCTCCTCAACTTCGTCCAGCTTTATGGCTTCAATTTCCCGGGTAATTGTATCGCGTTTGCCAACGCCTGAACTTACAACCGCGCGCAGGAGGTCACGGACCGTATCAACCGTTGCGAGAACCTGTTCAGAAAGTGAGATATTAAAAGATTTTTCAATGCGGACCAGGAGTTCTATCTGGGCGAGGCTGTCCAGGCCCAGGTCACGGTCCAGGGAGCTGTCCAAATCGGGAGTGAAGGCTCCCCTCCGGCCGGGATGGATTTCAGCAAGAAGACCTCTGACAGTCTCCAGCAGCCGGGCAGCAGTTTCTTCCATCCTGGCGGGAAAATTTTCTTCTTGATCCTTTTCCAATGTTCTGTCCGGACAAAATACAGGTATTCTTCAGTTTTGGGCAAGGGTCGAAACACCTAAGGGCATAATAAATTGAATACTCCGGTCATTCAATACTTATATTCAGATCAGGAAATGGATGTTTTCAGCTGTAAAGTCTTCCTTAAGGCGTTTCCCTGGTGCAGGCTGCAGTTCAAATTCTGCGATTACCGGCAGATGGTCGCTGGCCAGCCTTGTTATTCCCATCCAGCACCGCCGTCTTTTGATGAGCTTCATGGGGCCGCGGTAAAAGATTTTGTCGAGGCCCCCGGTAGGTGAGAAAGAAGGATAGGTAAGATAGGGGTTATGATACCCGCTGCTGTGATTGGTTGCACATTTGAAGTTCAGGATATCAGTGAAGATAGGTGCCAGGCGTGTACGCCAGTCATTGAGATCACCCCCCACCAGGCAGGGAGTCCCCGGGGGCATGGAATTGAATTCATCTGAATGGATAAGAAGACCGACCTGTCTCACTCTTTCCTGGGGAGAGAGACCAAGGTGCAGATTAAATACCTCTACCGTCTGGAAGAAATCAGTAGAATTGCTCATTTCGATGGTGGAGTGCAGACAGCCTCTGGCTTTGCGTTTACCGACAGTCAGGTCTATGTTTCTTGAACATTTAATAGGGAATCTGCTCAAGGTGGCATTGCCGTATTTTCCTTTGTGCAGTCTGACATTCAGGCCGATGGCATAGTGCGGATAACCGGCTGCCTCCGCCATTTCCTTCGCCAGATCCAGGTGGCGCGACCTGGGTACCCCGACATCTACTTCCTGCAGAAGCACAATGTCAGCCTGGTGATGATCAATGACCTTGGCTATTCTGTCAGGCCTGAAGAGCCGGTCGACACCGATGGCCCTGTGCATGTTATAGGAAAGAACTCTAAGCAGCATAAGTTTATTCTGGCTCAATAGACAACAACGTTTTTTGCATCCAGGTATCCGTCTACCAAAGTAGGACCGGCAACTATTTCAATACCGTCCAGAAGGTCTTCGTCAGAAATGTTCCTCGCCCGTATGCAGGGTTCGCAGGCATAAATTTTGCCGCCTTCTTCCCTAAAAATTTCAATAAGCTGCTGTAATGGGGGAAAGCCGGCAGCGTGAATGTGTCTGGCATAGTCTTTCTTGCCCAGGAAGACACCTGTTGACTGCAGTATAATTAAGGGCTCAGCATCCATTGCCAGGGCAGAATTTCCAAGGGCAAAGAAAATGGTGGCCTTGTCCGGTTTTTCCTCAGCGCAGGTTACAACGAAGATAAGTTTGTCAGCCATGAAATAACTCCTGGTTACAGATTTTGAGAAGTATGTTTTATTAGTGTACCATAAGTACCATGGGCATCGGGTGTCAAGCAACACCCCGTGAAGATTTTACCAGGTGCCGGGTACTGAATAGATACTGAAACAGATACTATCTTTCTTTTTTTACGGTCCTTGCAAACAAAATATTGCAGAGAATGCAATATATTAGCAGAATATGGTAAAAGGAAGCAATTTTAATGAAAAACAGACTTATTCCTATGACCCAATTTTGAGATCAAGGTGGACTATGATGATACCAGTTAGGAGATCCGCACTCTATTTATTCATGGTAATATCTTTATTTCTGTCTGTGACGGCCTGCAGCGGTAAGTCTGAAATAGGTGCTCCCCCGCCGGATGCTGTCTGCAGTTCCATGGTCAATGCAAAATGTACATCATGTCACTATAAGACAAGGATTTGTGATGCCCTTGGAAGCAAGAGTGTCGGTCAATGGGCGCGGTCAATAAAATTCATGATAAAGCAGGGGGCACAGCTAACTGA
>JAFDBU010000204.1 GCA_019313095.1 Deltaproteobacteria bacterium
AAGCCTTCATCTCTTCCTTATTCAAGACCATCAGGTCATTGGGGCAGATGTACATGCAGGCCGTTTTGTCACCGCCTTTACAACCATCACACTTTTCAGGATCTACGTAGCTTGGCATTAACTTACCTCCTCAAAAAGATTAACCTTTACGGTTTCGCAAACAACGAAACCCATTTGTTACTCTATACCAAAAAAACAGGTTGACCCAGCACTGACAGCATAATTTTACTTTACTGAATCAGCCTGAATACTCACACTGTAATTTAAACCCGGCAAACACTCAGCGAAAAGGCAGACTTTCCCTTAACAGACGGGGATAAATTCGTGTTTTTCGCGGATTAGCCAAAACAGCATTAAACTGCTAGGAAATCGAGCAGCCTGAACACAACTATATGAAATTTCTAACTATCTGTTTTTCTTAGCGTCCAGGATTGCCATTCTGACTGAACCGTCACTCATTTTTTATGACAACGGATGTATAAAATGTCACATATTAAATGTCAAGAAAAAAACTTATTAATTGATACGTTAAGGGAAAAAAGAAAAATTTTTTCTGTTGAAAAAATGAAGAGCGGCTCAGAAAAAATTTGAAACTTCATGACAGTCAAAAAGGATTCAGATTGGAACACAGCCAGCTTCAGGTTTGCGATCTTTTAAATGCAATCTTTCTGCTAGTAGTTCTTACGGGCCAGCACTTCCCTCGGTTTGGAGCCGTCACTGGGTCCGACAATACCTTCCTTTTCCATGATCTCTATCATGCGGGCCGCACGGTTATAGCCCACCCGCAGCCGCCTCTGCACCATGGAAATGGATGCCTGACCGGTTTCACAGACCAGGGCCACTGCATCATCGTACTTCTCATCATACTCGTCTTCACCGATACCGTTATAGTCACCGTCCTCCTCTTCCACCGCTTCCAGGACTGATTCATCATACCGGGCAGTGCCCTGTTCTTTTAGAAAATCGATGATCCGTTCGGTTTCCTTTTCAGATATATAGGTGCCGTGAATACGCTGCATACGGGCCTTGCCCGGCGGCATGAACAGTGAGTCGCCGTCACCGAGCAGATGCTCAGCCCCGCTCATGTCAAGAATTGTTCTGGAGTCAACCTTGGAAAATACCTTGAATGAAATCCTGGTCGGGAAATTGGCCTTGATCAGGCCGGTTAATACATCTACAGACGGTCTCTGGGTCGCCAGGATAAGATGCATACCGGCAGCCCTGGCCATCTGAGCCAGACGGGCGATGGATTCTTCCACTTCACGGGAGGAAATCATCATCAAATCAGCCAGCTCATCAACGACAATGACAATCAGCGGCAGTTTTTCTTCCGACACCTCGTTATATGAGGCAAAACTCTTGACACGCATTTCATCAAGCAGCATGTAGCGGCGTTCCATCTCACGTACAGCCCACTGCAGGGCCCTGTTCGCCATTTTCGGGTCCACTACCACAGGGTGCAGAAGATGGGGGATATCCTCATAACCGGAGAGTTCAATGCGCTTGGGATCGATGAGCAGGAAACGAACTTCGTCTGGGGTTGATTTAAAAAGAATAGAGCAGATTATGGAATTGATACAGACGCTCTTGCCGGAACCGGTGGCACCGGCAATGAGCAGATGCGGCATTTTGGCCAGGTCGGCCACAACCGGCTGACCCACTACATCCTTGCCCAGCCCCAGGGTCAGTCTGGAAGTTGCACTCTTAAATGTTTCACTGGAAATAATATCACGGATATAAACAATCTCCCGCTGCGGGTTCGGAATCTCAATACCAAGGGCCGCTTTGCCGGGAATCGAGCCGACAATCCTGACGCTTTCTGCCTTGAGTCCCATGGCCAGGTCATCTGCCAGGGAAACGATACGGGTTATCTTTATACCAGGCGCCGGAGCAAACTCATAGGTGGTGACCACCGGCCCGGGCGATATGCCTTCAACCTTGCCTGAAATGCCGAAATCACGCAGCTTATCCTCAAGTTTTTTACTGACAGCATAGTAGTGATCCAGGTCTACCTCGCTGTCTAAAGATTCCACCTTGTCAAGCAAGCTGATACCAGGAAGGCGGTATTCACCGGAGGTTACCGGTGACACCTGAAAATCCTCCTCTTCCTCTTCCTCGATCTCCTCTATCTTGACCGGCTCATGTAAACTGGGAACAGAATTTGTTATTCTTGGTTCACTGACAATATCCTTGGCGCTTTTTTCTTTTTTGGGTCTGGTCCCGTTCTTCTGGAAATAACTTTCACCTATGCGACCATAGGCAGCGCTCAAGAGTTTCCGGCCAACGAAGTACGGAGAAAAACGCACGGCCAGCATGAGGGAGAAAATAAACAGGAGCAGCAGTAACAGGATCGCCCCCGGCATGCCCAGGTAGGTTTTAAGAAAATGCGCCAGCCAGCTTCCGGTCATACCGCCGGCAGGATAGTAGCGGCTGAAGATAGAGATATAATCGCCTTCAGCAGGATACACAATACCCAACAGACTGCTGCTGGCGATCAGAATGCCGATGCTGCCGAGAAAAATCAAGGGCAACCGCTCAAAGTCCGAGGTACTGGAGAAAAACTGAACTGAGAAGAAGACAAGAAGGACAATAAACCAGAAGGAACTGA
>JAFDBU010000205.1 GCA_019313095.1 Deltaproteobacteria bacterium
CTCTATGACGGACACCTTCGCTGCCGACAGCCCGGCAGCGGCTACCGTTTCTCATTAGACGCAATACTGCTGGGAAATTTTATTTCTCCCCGGTCGCAGGATCATATTCTTGACTTGGGTTGCGGCTGCGGTATTGTCTCGCTCATCCTGGCTTATCGCTGGCCGTTCTGCCGCATAACAGGACTTGAGGTCCAGCCAGACCTTGCAGAACTGGCCCGGGAAAATGTGGTTCTAAACAGATGGCAGGAGAGGATAACGGTTCTGCAGGGTGATCTGCGGCGGATGGATAAGAAGAGCATTGCCCTTGGGCAATTTGACTGGGTTGTCAGTAATCCACCCTACAGGAAATCAGGCACTGGAAGACAAAATCAGGAAACACAACAACTGGTGGCCCGGCATGAGATCATGGCTGACGTTGCCGCCGTTGTTAAATCAGCTGCCAGGGCTCTGAAAAATAAAGGTCGTGCTGCCTTTATTTATCCTGCAGCAAGGGGAGCGACTCTTCTATTTGAATTAAAGAAACAGGGGCTGGAGCCCAAGAGGATGCAGATTGTCTACAGTTTTCCCGGCAGTCCGGCAACATTGCTGCTTGTTGAGGCCCTCAAAGGCGGAGGTGAGGAATTGACAGTAATGCCCCCTTTTTATGTCTACCGGGAACACCTAGGTGAGTACTCACCTGAGATGACAGCCTGCTACAGGCGCTAAATCAAAATTATCCAGGAGCCTTTTATTGCTTGCAAAAATAAAGAGTTCTGCAGTTATAGGTGTTGATGCTTTGCCGGTAACGGTAGAAGTTGACATCTCCTATGGTCTCCCCGCTTTTTCAACTGTCGGTTTGGCCGAGGGAGCGGTTCGTGAGAGCAGGGAACGGGTCAAATCGGCTATCAAGAATTCTGGATATGATTTTCCCAATCGCAGGATTACCGTTAATTTGGCACCTGCAGATCTGAGAAAAGAAGGTACCGGTTATGATCTGCCAATGGCGCTTGGTATTCTGACTGCCTCAGAAATTTTTAAAAGTGAAAAGCTGGATAGGTACGCTATCATCGGTGAACTTTCTCTGGACGGTTCCATCCGCCCGGCAAAGGGTATTTTATCCATGGCCTTGGCCGCGCAAAAGGCAGGATTGGAAGGAATACTGGTACCAACAGCCAATGCTGGCGAAGCAGCAGTTGTTGAGGGTATCAAAGTTATCGGCCTTCAGACACTGTATGAGGCGGTTGAATTTTTAGTCGGAACAGCTGATCTGGTTCCGGCAGCCATTGACCTGCAGGCTGTTTTTAAGAATAACGCCACTTACGATGTGGACTTTGATGAGGTCAAAGGACAGGAGCATGTTAAAAGGGCGATGGAGATTGCAGCTGCTGGAACACATAATATACTGATGAAAGGGCCACCAGGTTCCGGGAAAACAATGATGGCCCGGAGGCTTCCGACCATTCTGCCTGACCTGACCTTTGAGGAGGCCCTGGAAACAACAAAGATATACAGCGTCATGGGCCTGCTAAAAAATGGCACTCCTCTCCTGTCGGCCAGGCCGTTCAGGGCTCCCCATCACACTATATCCGACGCCGGCCTGATCGGCGGCGGCCATACACCCAAACCGGGTGAAGTGTCCCTAGCCCATAACGGTGTACTTTTTCTTGATGAATATCCTGAATTTAAAAAACATGTCCTGGAGGTTTTGCGACAGCCTTTGGAAGACGGCACAGTTACCATTTCCCGGGCAGTGAGCACCCTCAGTTTTCCGGCCCGCTTTATACTTATAATTGCATTTAACCCTTGCCCATGCGGTTATCTTGGTGATATGAAACATAACTGCCGTTGTACTCCGGCCCAGGTCCAACGTTATGAAAACAGGCTGTCCGGACCACTGTTGGACAGGATAGATATGCACCTTGAAGTCCCCTCTGTGCCGTATAAAGAAATGTCTTTTACCGGCAGCGGGGAATCATCTGTCAAAATAAAATCCCGCGTAGAGCAGGCAAGAGCGGTTCAGAAAAAGAGATTTGCAAGACGCAGAAAAATTCACTGTAATGGCCAGATGACGCCAAAGGATCTTAAAAATTTCTGTAGCCTTGACAACAAATCGGAAAAACTGATTGAAGATGCAGTTGAACGGCTGGGGCTTTCTGCCCGTTCTTATCACAGAGTCCTTAAAATAGGCCGCACCATTGCCGATCTGGACAACAGTGAAACGCTTCAGGCAAGGCATATTGCCGAAGCAATCCAGTATCGCAGGCTTGATCGCGGCAACAGATTTTAAATGGAACTAGAATGGAAACTTTGGTCAAAGACCTGCAGAAACTGGTACCCTTTAAAGATACTATAGAAACAGGAGATATAGTCTTGATTGCAGCCCAAAAACCTCAGATGCTGGTTTATGGATTGATAGATGACATCGTTCGTGATGAAACGAAGCACGATGAATGGTGGCATGTCTCCATGCACATTCTCTCACTACCTCCGAGAAAGGTAACCTGGATTTTACGGACACCGCAGATGACAGGACTGGAGATCTTCACCATGGATGGGGAAGAGCGTTTTATGAAGGCTGTGCGTTTTGATACAAAAGAGAAGCAGCCTCAAAAACACATGACTAATTCCGGGCAGCAAAGCAAAAAAAAGTCCTCACTGCGGCGGATAAAATAACCTGAAGGTATGCTTCAATGATATCTGAACGTGAATGTATAAAAATGATCCAGGATTATGCTGCCAGGCAAAACAGTGAATACCTGGTAAAGGGTATAGGAGATGACTGTGCTGTAATCAAAAAAGATGAATCAACCCATCTGCTGTTTACCACAGATACCCTGGTAGAAGGTGTGCATTTCAACCTGAACTGGCATTCTCCTTATCTGCTGGGCCGTAAATGTGCAGCGGTCAATTTGAGTGATATTGCCGCCATGGGAGGCCAGCCCAAAGTCTGTCTGTTGAGCGTTGCATTTCCTCAAGGTGTCCCCTCCTGGTTTGAAAATTTTATGGCAGGCTTTTCAGGACTCCTGCAGGATTATGATACCCTCCTCGTTGGTGGTGACACCGTGAAAGGGTTCCATGGCATAGTCATATCTGTTACCATCATTGGAGAGGCGGACAAAAAACACATTTGCTATCGTACCGGTGCTGAAGCGGGCGATATGATCTGGGTCACGGGTCCATTGGGAAACGCGGCCGCCGGCCTTTATTTATGCCAAAAGAGTCTGGACAAGCCAGGAGGTCCGGAAGGGGAAATGCAGCAGCTTGTCAAGGCCCATCTTGATCCCGAACCTCTTGTAGGTCTGGGGACAGTTTTGGCCAAAAGTGGCCTCGTTAAGGCAATGATGGATATATCCGACGGACTTGCTACCGACCTGGCCCATCTTTGCAGCGAAAGCGGGGTAGGGGCGGAGGTCAAACAGGAATTTTTGCCTGTATCACAAGCATTAAAACAGGTGGCCGCTGCAAAGCAGATTGAACCCGTGGACTGGATATTACGGGGGGGAGAGGACTATCAACTTCTCTTTACAGCAGAACCTTCAGGTGAGCAAAAGCTGCGGCAGCTTACGGCTGATCATGTCGGAAGAGAGATTTTCATCATTGGGCGCATTGTTGCAGGGAAAGGTGTTTATCTTTGCGACAAGGATAAACGCCGGGAAATAAGCTATCAGGGATATGATCATTTTCAGAATTGATGCCTCATATAACCAGTTTTAATTTACAGTGCCTAGCAAAATATCTGGAAATATAATGCTATTTTGTGGAGAAAGTGCTGCAAATTAATGCGAAATTGCCGGTGTGGGATTAATTCTAATAATCATTTATTCTTGACAACTTAACCTGTTATTTATTTATTCTTTTAATGTGTTTAATTTCATAGATTTTAAAATTGGAGAAACCTCAAGTGGGAAAGATTACATGAGCTTTTTTAATTATTAGCCTTCATCGAGAATTTCAAATCTCTTTGGAGGCTTTTTTGTGAATATTTTTTAGCCGATATAAAAATTATTCTCCAGTAAGGAAGGCATGAAAAAATTTAAAGAACGTAGAAGATGTAAACGTTATAAAACTCTTAATAGCCCCTCTGTGATGATCTACCCAGAAAGAGTTCTTTCATATAGTGTGCTGGATGTCAGTCATACTGGTTTAGCGTTTAGTTATATTGGGTGGGATGAATTGCCAAGAGAAGAGATAAAAATTGATTTTTTCGACCTCGACCGAGAGCTTTTTTTTGAGAACATACAGGCAAAAGTTATCAATGATTTCCTGCTTAAAGAAAAACAAAAAAATCTTCGCCGATGTAGTGTTGAATTCAGTTTTGGGGATAATGACCAAAAGGAAAATTGGAGACGTTATATCGAGCGAGTGGCAACTAATTAATTAGCCACATTAAATAATATTTTACTGAATACAAACCTCTCAAGAGATAATATCCAATGCAAGAGGTTATCAATACAGTTTTATTCAAGGCCTCCACGGGAAGCCTCAGCATTTCCCTGTGGAGGCCTTTGCTATTTGCGTTCCGCCAGGTTTTTTCAAATTTCAACTACACCTCCTAAAACTGGTGTCCTGTCTTGACTACGATTATAAAATACTCTCCCAGGGTTATCGGTGAAATCTTAAATATTGTCCATGACGCTGTCTTTCTGATCAACAGTGAGAAACAGATCATTTTTGTCAATACCCAGATGGAGAAGATGTTCAAGGCAAATGACGGTCAAATGGTCGGTATAGGTTTTGAACAGCTTTTCATGCCTGAAGACAGAAAGATCATGGCGCCCAATATCCTGAAACTCTCGAAAGAAAAACACGAGTTTGAATGTGAGACCATGCTGCGTTGTAAAGATGGCTCATCCTTTTTCGGCTTGATTTCATGTTTTTATTTCATGCTGGAAAATGAAGAATTTATAGCGTCAACAATTCATGATATCACAAAAATGAAGAGTATTGAGTTGATGCTGAAGCACTCTGAGCATGAGGCCTTTTTAGGGCATCTGCTCAACGATATCAGCCACCATATCCGTAATCCTGTAATTGTTATAGCGGGACTGGCAAAAAGGCTGAAAAAGGGTGAATCTCCGGAACAGTATTCTGAGATAATTTCCAAGGAATCCCGCAGACTGGAAATGCTGCTTGAGACCTTGAATGCTTTTATTAATCTTCCTAGGCCGAAGCTGAGGTTGGCAAGTCTGGCTGATCTGATTGAAACTGTTGAGTCCGATATTAAATTAATTGCAGGGGATTTTGGCGTCAGATGTGAATGGAAAATTTCAAAAGAAGTATTGGCGCACAAAATTCTGGTTGATGTTCCACTGCTGGTAAAGGGTATTTGTGCTGTTTTTCTTAATGCCTGCGAGTCTTATAATACGGATACCAA
>JAFDBU010000206.1 GCA_019313095.1 Deltaproteobacteria bacterium
TAATCGAATTATCAAACCGCTTTTTCAGCAAGACTGTCTTTGCCCTGTTATGGATGTCTCAATTTCACGGGAGACTCCCTGAATGGACCTGACTTTTATCTTCCATATTTTTTCCACCATCGGCTTTGGCATGGCACTGCTTCTGGCTGTTCGTATTCAAAAGAACCTTTTAGGACATCCTGCAAGAATATTCCTGTCCCTCTTCCTGCTTATCTATTTTCTAATCGGCGTGACAAATGTCCTTAAACATGAGGGTATAACCACTTATTTTGACCGCTTTGAATATTTTGCCGAGATACTCTACCCCCCTGCTTTTCTGTTTTTCATCTTTCCGATTTTCTCACTGTATATTTTATCCTTAATATATGAAGCAGGATTTTGAAAAGCGCATGGAAATTGAGGAGACTCTCATTGAAAGTGAAAAAAGTTCCGCAATTTATCTGAAGAGATTGCGGATGGAGTTGCCGTAATAACGGATAAAAAGATCAAAAGGTAATCCATTTGGAGATTGCTAACCAGATATTTGAACCTTTTTTCACGGCTAAATAGCTGGGCCGCGGCCTGGGTCTGGCAGCCGTTGCCGGTATTGTACAGAACCATGGCGGTTGTGTCTCTCTTGAAAGCACACATGACACCACAACCTTTCATATATTGCTGCCTAAAGCCTTAAACGACTCTGATGAGGGGCCATTAAAATGTATCAGAATCATCCAAAACCAAACTGGTCTATAACCGAATATAAATGTTTTGGCCCAACAAAACACAGGTCAGCTTTGTGCTAAGTATAAATATTTTTTACACCCAACAAAATGAATGGCTATTCATTTTGTTGTTGATACCAGCCTTCTTGCCTTATATGCAATGATATTTGTCACAATATGCATATTGTTATACAAAACGGCTTCGGGTCTTTTTACCATGTTCATGTACTTTATGATCTTAAACATCGTCATTAACTTAAAGAGTTTTTTCCGGTCCTGCCAAGTTACTGCTTCTGCTCTCCTTTTACATACTTGTCAAATCAGGTAAAAAATATGTTATATGGTAAGTTCACTACAATGGCAGATGACACAAGCAGAGAGTTGAGGTAGATAATGAAACGCTACAAGATGGGCCTTGGACCAAAACTAGTTCTCTACCTCTGCCTCTCCCTGATCATAACTTTCAGCCTCATCGGCATACTCAACCTCCGTATGTACAGACGTCACATGATGGTGGGGATCTATCAAAATGCGGACCAGGTCAGTGACATAATTAAACGCAGCACCAACTATTCCATGCTCACCAATGAAAGGGATGGTGTTTACCGCATCATTGACCGCATTGCCCGGGAACCTGGTATCCAGAAAATCAGGATTTATAACAAAGAAGGCCAGATCACCTTTTCAACAGACCCGGCTGAAGTTAACACCCTGGTGGACATGCATGCCGACGCCTGCAATGTCTGCCACAGTGGTGGTTCAAAACCTCCGGCAGGTGAAGTTTCCATTAAGAAGAGAACCCGTGATTATATTAACCAGGAGGGCGACCACGTCCTCGGCCTCATCAGTCCCATTAAAAGCGAAAGTTCATGCGTAACTGCTGATTGCCATGCTCACAGTGCTGACCAGAAAGTGCTGGGTGTCCTTGATGTCATCATGCAGCTTGACAAGGTTGATGCCAGTCAGCATGAATATGAAAGAAATTTCTTATGGTACGTGCTGACAACCATACTTGTTATCTGCAGCATATCTTTTCTTTTTGTCTTTTTCATGGTGCATCGACCAATCAGCAAAATAGTTGAGGGCACCCGAAAAGTGGCGGGAAATGAGCTCAGCTTTATGATCGATGTTAAATCGAAAGACGAGGTTGGAAGTCTGGCAGAATCATTTAATCAAATGACCCGTGACCTCAAAAAATTTCGCAATGATCTGCTGTCTGCCAAGGCATATACGGATAACATCATTCACTCGATGCTTAACTCGCTGGTTGTGGTAGACAGAGATGCCTGTATACAAAATGTCAACAAAGCGACTTGCGATCTCCTGGGGTATTCGGAACAGGAACTCCTTAACCAGCCCATGTCGCTAATTTTCGCCAAAGATTATTTCGAGGACCTGGGATTCAGTTCTGATTCCATCCATGATTTCGGTGGTACTGGTGAAACAATCTATCAGGCAAAGGACGGCAGAAAAATTCGAGTCCTTTTTTCCGCTTCGGTAATCCGCAATGATCTGGGTGAGTTCCAGGGAGTCGTCTTTATGGCCCAGGATATTACCGTACAAACAGAGGCAATGCGGGCCGGACACATGTCCTCGCTCGGTGAACTCGCAGCCGGAGTAGCCCACGAAATCAATAACCCCTTGAACAGTATAATCAACTTTACCCAAATCCTTATTGACGAACTTGAACAGGATGAACCCTTGACCGAGGAACTCCTTTTCAGAATAATTAATGAGGGTGACCGGGTGAGCAATATAGTCAGAAGCCTTCTTTCATTTGCCCGGGAGAGTGAGCGCCGCAAAACCCTGGTCATGGTTAATGAGGTTATCAGTGAGACATTTACCCTGACAGACACTCAACTTTTAAAGGACGGTATCGTCCTGGAGGTAGATGTTTCAGAGACTCTGCCGCCGATTTTTGCCAATTTTCAACAGCTCATGCAGGTTTTTATCAATATTATCAATAATGCCCGCTATGCCTTGAATCAAAAATATCCTCGCGCCACACCCGAGAAAAAACTGATTATTACCGCCGCATATAAGGAATTGGATAATGAGGCTATTATTGATATCAGCTTTTATGACACAGGTGTCGGCATTCCGGCCCAGATCATTGACAAGGTCATCAACCCCTTCTTTACCACCAAACCTTCCGGCCAGGGAACCGGCCTCGGGCTTGCCATCAGCCATGGCATAGTCACCGACCATGACGGCAAGCTGATTATCGAGAGTGTTGAGGGGGAATATACCAGGGTGACGACGCGCTTCCCTTTACCGAAGGCTGATTCCAGCTCAGATAAGACTTAAGCATCTGAGTCCTGCTGCTCTGCAGCGAACATCACCATCCCTGGTAAACAACAGCTCCAGACCCGTGACAGGAAAGTTCGCTGTCGGTTTCCAGCAGTCCCAGTTCCAGGCCGCCAATGTAAAAGACGCCGCTTCTGAAAAAAAATTTAAAGATCTTATAGATGAGACGGAACAGGGCTGAATCCCGGCTCTTCTTTTTATATAGATAGCCGATACCGTTGTCGATACCAAAAAGCTGTTCTTTTTTTACACTGTTCCGGCCAATTACGTTGCAGAGCAGCAGGCAGAGAGCAGGATACATATCCCGGTACTTTTTTTGATAGTAGGCCGCATGTGAAACACTGTCTATGGTATTCCAGAAA
>JAFDBU010000207.1 GCA_019313095.1 Deltaproteobacteria bacterium
GCTTGCTATGGACTCGGGTCTTTTTTATGTCCTTTTTCCATTTTACAAGACTGCGCATAATGCCCCTGAAAGAAAAACGAACCGCGACCTCTTTTTGGGACTCCAGGGAGTTGTCGACAGGCTGCACGCCCAAAACATGTATCTCCCAGATCAACTCCTTTACTCGCTGCTCCTGCTTCCCTGGGCAATTGCCGAGTATGGTCTCCTGAACCTACACCTAAAAGGACCTGAATTTCACCGTTTCCTTGAAAAAATAAGGGGGCGCCTCGATGAAATTCTGGGCCCCATGAGTATCAAAAGGGCTCATAAGGAAAGCATAGCGTTACACCTGACAAACCTGCCGCAGTTCATGCGCTTTGCCAGGGAGAGCAGTTGGCCCAAATAGTTAAAACGAAAAAGTTATTACCAGGAATGTGATTTGATATTCCGTATTTTTTCCGAAGCCTCCTCCGGCAAAAAAATACCGGATCACATCGTGCAAAAATTCGTGCAGCAGTTCAGGAGCATGTCCAAACAGAAGACCTCCAGAAAAAAGCACTACAAGAAAAAAAAGTCTCCCGGCCCTGCTTTTGCCACCCAAAAGAATGGTGGTATATTCGGCCTGAAGAAGTAGCTTCAAATTGAACCCGTGATTGGATTTATGGAAAGGATGAAAAAATTTCTTTCAGAAAGAGAAAGATCAGGAACACTTCGTTTTCTAACACCCCTTATCAGACTGGGACACGGCTGGGTGAGACCGTTGGATTCCGACCAGCGGCTGCTTGATTTTTCATCCAATGATTATCTTGCCCTGTCTGAACATCCTGAAGTCATCAGTGCCAGCAGAAAATATCTTGAAATGTTTGGCGCCGGTAGCGGTGCAGCCCGGTTGATGAGTGGTGATTTAGAGATAAACCACCTCCTGGAGCAGGAAATTGCCCAGCTGAAAGCCACGGAAGCAGCACTCACGTTCGGCAGCGGCTACCTGGCAAACACGGGCATTATCCCCGCGTTGGCCGGCAGGGGTGACTTAATCATTACCGATCGTTTAAGCCATGCCAGCATCTATGACGGCTGCCTGCTTTCCGGAGCCAGAACCATACGGTTCAGGCATAATGACCTGGCACACCTCAAACAGATACTTCAGGAAAAGCGCAGTCAGTTCAACAACTGCTTGGTCGTTGTTGAATCAATCTATTCAATGGACGGCGACCGGTGCCCCCTGATTGAACTTGTTGAGCTTAAAAAGGACTACGACTTCCTGCTCATGGTTGATGAAGCTCATGCCACAGGGCTTTATGGTGAGAACGGTGCCGGCATCATTGAAGAGGACAAGGTGAGCTCCGGGGTGGACATTGCCATGGGTACTTTTGGCAAGGCCCTGGGAAGCTATGGGGCCTATGCAGCAGGATCGAGAAAACTGGTTAATTTTCTTATCAACAAAGCCCGAAGCTTCATCTATTCAACGGCACTGCCGCCGGCAGTTGTCGGCGCCACCCTTGCCTCCCTTTATCTCGTTAAGAATGAACCGCAGCTCCGTTTGGATCTGCACGAAAAGGTGACATACTTTAAAAAACAACTGCGGAAAAATGATCTGCATGATGACCCGGGTCCTTCACAGATAATTCCGGTCATGGTTGGTGATAGCGCCAGTGCCCTTGCCATCGCGGAAGAGCTCCAGAATAAACATATCTATGTAAAAGCGGTCAGACCTCCCACAGTACCGGAAGGGACAGCCCGGCTGCGGTTCTCCATCACCAGATATCACCAGAAGGAGAATTTGAAGGAATGCGCCAGAAATCTGGCCTCAGCCCTGCGTAACATATCCGCTTAATCCTCGGAATTGCCCATACTTGTCTGTCTATCCCATTATCGCTGGACTGCTTTTTATGAACCATTCATTTGAAAATATTGGATCCGCCAACGATGTCAACATACCCACCATTTTTCTGCCCGGCTGGGCTTTTGACGGCAGAATGCTGCAGCTGCGCAAACCTGTTCCTGCATGGATATATCCGGGAAATATGCTCGATCCTCAAACAATTGATCAGGATCTGCTGCAGCTTGCCGCTGAAAAAAATATAAAAAAATTCAGGCTTGTAGGCTGGTCCATGGGCGCTATGCTGGGGCTTGAATTTGCTGCCCGTTACAGCGGCCTGGTAGATTCGCTGGTCCTTATTTCAATCCAACCCCATTGGTCTGAACCTGAAATTGAGGCAATCCGGGCGGAATTTTCTAGGGATCCTGCAGCTTTCCTCAAGGGCTTCTATCGCAAATGCTTTCTTGGTGACAAACAAATATACAGAAAATTCTGCACCGATCTTGAACCTCTCTATATCGATAAAATTGAAAATAATTTTACACAACTGCAGAATGGTCTGGATTTCCTCGGCAAATTTGAAATCCCGGATCTGCTGCCAAACATTCCCGTAAGGCTGATTCACGGCGGACAGGATATTATTGCCCCTTTGACAGAGATGCCGACACTGCCGGGAGCTGAGACAGAAGTCATTGACAGTGCCGGACATGCACCTTTTTTTCATGAATCCTGCACGCTGCAGCAGGAGTTGAAAAAAAAGCTGATCAGGCAGAAATTTTCCCGTGCGGCCAACTCGTACGACTACTATGCCAGAGTTCAGTCTGAAGTTGCCCGGAGACTGGCAGAAAAACTTCCTGAAGCTCATCAAAATAAAAACATCAAAACAATTCTGGAAATCGGCTGCGGGACCGGCAATTTTACCTCGATGCTCGCGGACCGTTTCCCCAACGCCAGGATAGTTGCCCTTGATTTTTCCCCGGAAATGATAGCCATTGCCAGACATAAACTGAATAACCCTAACTTAGAATTTATCTGCGCCGAAGGGGAAATGTATTTACATGATGCCCGGGCAAATTCATTTGATCTGGTTGTGAGCAATGGCTCCCTGCAGTGGTTTTCCGATATTGAAAAAACAATGCATAATATTGCCCGTATCCTGACGTCCTGCGGCTCCATGTTCTGTTCGATTTTCGGACCGCAAAGCCTACAGGAGCTGGGAAAAGGCCTACAGTACCTGCAAAATTTTAATGAACACCTCGCGGCCCGGACATTTCCCGGGATGCAGGAACTGCAGCAGATACTGCAGGAGAGTTTTCAGGAAAGTTCGGGGGAAGAAGAGTGTATTGCAAAAGAATACAAGTCAACGCACGATCTGCTGCTGCATATAAAGAAAACAGGCACTGCCGGCTGGCACCGGAAAATAAAGCATTCCCTGACCCCATCCCGCATAAACCTGCTTGATGAATGGTTCACAAAAACTTATGGCTCCTGCAAAGTGACCTACCAGATCTTTTTTCTTCAGGCTAAGAATTTATAAAAGAAAATTTTGGCAAAACCCTGCATAATGACCTGCCACCTTATAACTTCAAGATTTATTCAAGCGTTTCAAGCAAGAGTAGAGATTGTAAGTCGTTACAGCTGGATCAGTTTTTAATATTTCATCTGGACTTAAATTCTCCGTTCCAGGTTAATGCCCATTAATGCCCAGGGGGTTCCTCATAACGGTCCCAGGTGCTGTCCGGATCGAAGGTGGTCATTGCTGCTGCCTCGGCTGTGTCCGTGCCTAAATCTTTTTCATAGACTACCCCTTCCTGATTAACGAGAAAGGTCATAATGCCTGAAGCTCCATACTTGGCTGGATAGGCAACCAATCCGAAGCCGAGGATCATTTTACCGTCGACCACATAGTCAAAGGCGCCGCCGGTGGCATGATCGCCCTGCTTCGTTAAAATCTTAAAATAATAGCCGTAAAAGGCTTCAGGAGGAATACTGTCAAGGCCGCCGGAATATCCCTCCTCTGTGGCCTGGGCAATCAAAGGACCGAAAGGGCTTTCGTCTTCACCCGTTTCTTCTTCCCAGTAAAGTCCGTCCTTCTTGCCTTCGCTACTGGTAAGTTTCTGGGCGAATTCCGTGCCGCCGTCGTCGCGCTCCATACAGGCATACTCACGCTGGGCAGCAGTATAGGCCTTCATTACCTCAATGGTATGCAGTTCATTTCGTCCTATCCGACGGTTGAGGATTTCCTCTTTGCCTGCCAGGGTGTCGAAAAACCAGACTTCTCCCTGCCTGACGATGGGGATGGGCAATGGATAATCATTGATGCCGACAAAAAGCACGGCATGACCATCGGTTTCCTGCTCCAGCCTATTCTTTTCTTTATAGGCCTGCAGAAAACGTTCTTTGCCGTTCGCGTCCGCAACTTCGTCGCCCGAGAAAATTAAATCACCCGAGTCAGGTCCAAAAATAGCAAACAGTTCGGCATCGTCATTCCTTTGCAAGGCGGCAATAAGACCTTCAACCGCCTGCTGTGACGAGGTGAAACTCTTCTGCACAACAGCCTCTTCAGTCAGGGCAATTGCTGCCGGCAACATACACATCATGATGAGGAATACCGTTGCCTTGGCAGACAACGTCGACATTATGTATTTATACGTTCTATGAAGTGTCATCTGTGTCCCACTCAGTAAGTAAAATCTTAGTATGAGGTCCTGGGTCACCGCCTTTTGCGGCTCCAGTCGTCTCTGTTACCCCTTTCTTCACGGCTATCCTGAAAATAATCCTTGGAACGATTCATTTCCCGGTAGTTACGGTCAAGCCCTTGACGGCTCGATCGACCGCGTGTGCTGGATTTAATTTCTCTTCTACCCCTTTCAACACTGTTAAAAACATTTTCACGACTCTTCTGCCGCTGTTGACGTTCAAGCCGTTCCCCTATCCTTCTTGCCCGGTCAACGCGCTGCTGCAACTGTAGGTCACGTTCGATGCGAGGCTGTCCGGTTCGACCAGGTACAACCCTTATCTGTTGCTGCTGGTCACCTTGGCGGCGTTTAATTGTCTGTGATCCCAGGTCTGACGGTTGCTGCAACTGCCGGTCACGTTCCAGGTGCTGCTGTTCATACCCGACTCTTTCTGTTCTTATCCGAACTCTTCGAGTATCACGGTCAATTCTGCTCCGGTCATCGAAGTGCCGTCCCCTCTCTCTATCCAAATTCCGCCGTTCAAGAAAACCACGGGTATCAGGCGTAAACTCTCTGACAGGGCGGGAGAGCTGTCCGAATTTTCGGGCCGTTGATTTGTCGCGGTATGCCACCCCTCTGCGGTGCCGGGGTGTATGAATCCAGCGGCCCGGGTCTCTTCGCCACCGATCACGGTGTACAAATCTTGGCCGCTTGTCGACATCTATGAATATATAGTGCCTATGCCAATCAAAGTAACTCCAGTTTCCAAAAGCAAAACCGAAGTAAAAACCGGGCCAATATGATATGCCGACTCCCAGGCCGACCCGAGAAGGTCCCCAGTAATAAGGAGGATAACCGGGATACCACCATGGACCGTAAATATAAAAGGGATCATAATAGGGTACGTAAACAACCAGGGGGTCTGCCGGCTCGATGATGATCGTCTCCTTTTCGATAATGACCGTCTGCTCTTTGTTTGTGTTAAGATTGCCTTGGGCATGAGCCTTGGCCCGCAGTTCCTGGATCATGTCCATAACTTTGTCTTCTTGAGCTAGAAAAGCATTGCCGATATTTGTCGTTTCGGAAATTTGTTCACTCATCAGTGCCAGGACTGAAGGGAAATGGCACAATGCTTTGACACTGGGGTCCCAGTCTTCTGTTAGCAGAGCATCGTCGAGGGCCTGGCCCTTCACCTCCGGATTCTTCTTGACCCAGCGGTCGGCCTGGATGACTTCAATGGGATAGGTGGATGCCATCAGGACCTGGGTCAGAAGTACATCCGGATAAAGCGCGATGGGAGCCAGCATCTGGGCCAATTCTTCCTGGCTGAATTTTTCGGACACCTCAATATAACCGCTTTCCTGGGCCTGAATCTCCTGCGGCTGTAAAACCAGCAGGAAGCCAAGAAATGGGATAATTAATATTCCCATGATCATCCGGATAATATTAGCTGCCCTCATTGGACCACCTCCTGAAAAGTCATACAGCTCGGCCTGCTTTTGTGCTTCAATTTTAAAGTTATAAAATAAGCCCTATAAAGTAAAAGTAAAAACATAAGGCAAAAGATATTTTCACTTATGATTATACAATCCCGGGCTCTTCGATTTTAAAATCTATATAAACCTTAATCCTTACGGTGGGCGGGAGTGACTTTGAGGTATGATGTGCATCTTGAGATTTAATGATTATTCAAGAGGACCGGAACCTTTAATTGCTACAGTGTGTCCCGGTTGAGTTGCATAAAATTTCCCTTTTCTGCCATCCGTCAGTTCAATTTCAAATATTTGTCCTTCAGATGTAAAAAATATAATAGGCTCATTCCCGGTAAGATATAACATGCCATCCCACTGCTTTATATGTGTTTTTGGGTCAAGATTGATCGTAATACTGACATTCCTGTTCTTTAAGATGGCAACACCATTACTTATTACTTTACATTTTGTAGTGAAATGCTCCACGGGAGCCTCATTTGGTGGGTCTTGATTTGAAGGTCAGCCAACTTGCAGCAATAACCGGAATTTACTTATCTACAGAGTTTATTTTCATGATAACCACTTCATTTTCATGATCTGAGGGATTGCCGTTAAAGCCCTAACCTCTGGATTGCTCCCGAAATCAAAGTTTTAAAGCTCAATATCATACAATTCCTATAGAACTTAATACACAATTGGTTAGCAAAGATTTGTTAGGCTGTCAATAAGGAGATGTCTGTTTGGAATGGTTTTACGCTCTGATTTCCACCCCAATTGCAACTATTCTCAGCCACACTCAACATAAGAACCTCGACCGACAGGGTAACTTTTGAAATTATAAAAACCAGAATTTTATGTGAAATTTTTGCTGTACCTGATCAACTCATAACAGTCTTTAATTGAGAGATCAGGGTTGTAGGGCGAAAAGGTTTTTGCAGGAAAGACATTTTTATGCCGGAGATGCTATATAATGTTGAAGGCAGGGTAAAAGCAGACATGAAAAGAATTTTCACCTCTGGATATAGGATACTGAACTGCTTGGCAAGGGCTATCCCGCTTATGCCAGGCATCTTAATATCGGTGAGCAAAAGGTCAATAGGGGTCTTTTTTAAGGCTATCTCAAGGGCCTCCTCGCCGTTTGAAGCTAAAATCGGCAGATATTCGTACGCAGATAATATCTCTTTGAGAAGATTTAAAATTGCGGGGTCATTATCCACTACAAGCACTGTCGGTCTATTTTTTTTATGCGTCATGTCATCCTACATCCAACAAACAAACTTTCGACAACTCAAACCCAATGGGGATTTGCTCATTTCAGAACCTGCAAAGGAAGTCAGCGCCTGAAATTTGCAGTCCTTTTTTTGTAATTATGCAAAAAGTGAACCCGCATGAGGGTAAAAGGATAAAAAAATCGTCTAATCTAGTGATAGAGAGGCTTCTTTCGAATTACGTGATGAAAAGAAAAAATGATGAAATAAAATTGAAAGTAACTCTTGACAAAATTTGTCATGGAAATGAAGTTATTTTTCTGTTTTCTCTCTTGCCTCCTCCTGCTCCAGCAGCTCCCCTAAAATGCAGGCTGCTTCACCGACAAGTTCGATACAGATTTTGCGGCTGCTGTTCTCCGGATTGGAGTAATACTCTTTAACCGCATCCTTATCTTTCCAGTCAACACAGGCTATGTCCCGGCAGTTTATACCTCCATATGGTTCTGTAATCTCTTCAAATTTCTTCAGGAACTTTTTGCTCAAGCCCCAGATGCGGGGATTTTCCTTTTCATCAAGGCTGCCCCGGCTGTAGATACTGGAAATCATCGCTATCCCGCCGAGCAGAATCCCGCATACACTCCCTGAACTTGCGATACCGCCACCATATGCCCCAACAGCTTTAACAGCGGATTCATCCACCATATTCATTTTTTCCTGGCACACGGCCAGAACCGCCTGGCTTCAGTGGAACCGTTTTTTAAATAGATCTATCGCTTTCTGCCGCATTTCCTCTGGAGTCATTTCACCCTCTTTGTCAACTTGATTTCCTCCGGCATTGCCGGGCCTCAAACTCAGTCATTGTGTTGCAAAAGAAAAAATTAAGCAACCTTTTAAAACACTTTCAAACCGCTCCGGAGCCGATGCACTCATCGTTATTTTATCTAGAGTCTTTCAACTATCAGTTCATTAAAATAAACTATGGATGGAAATTTCTCCGAGCGCAAAACTTCGGCCCTGCTGCTCGGTCTGGCGACAAAAATGAGAATCTTCATGCCATAGATATTAGCAGCCTGCAGGACATTCTCATTATCATCGGCCAACATGGTTCGGTTCTTGTCAAACCCAAGCATTGACTCAAGCCGGCCCCAGAACGTGGGTTCCTCTTTGGGCAGGCCGATATCCTGAGAACATATAATACGGTCAAAATAAGGACCCAGCTGCGTTTTGCGCATCTTGATGTCCAGTGTTTTACTGTGGGCATTGGTCACGAGATGTATTTTTTTGTTTAAACTTCTGCAGTACTGCAGAAAATCTATTACATAAGGATGTACCTGGATAAGGTGATCGATCTTGAGTTTTAAGGCAGGAATATCCAGGTCCAGTTTTTCCGACCAGTAGTCAAGATCTGTCCAGGCCAGGGTTCCTTCTGTGCTCCTGTAGCGGGCCAGGAGTTCTTTTCTGGCTTCCCGCCGTGTTAAATCATTTTTTTTTGCAAAGATTTCAGGTACATAATGTTCCCAGAAGTAATCGTCAAAATGCTTGTCCAGCAAGGTACCGTCCATATCGAGCAATATGGTATCTATTTCATCCCAGCCCGGTCTCCAATGACTAGGTTTTTTATTTTTGTCTTGACTCCCCATGCAAATTTCCGGAAAATATTTGAATTATATGTCAATCGTCGTCAGTATAGTATGATGACTATTTCTGTAAACTGACAATTTTGAACTACGACTGAACAGAATTGCCTTTTATTGGAAATATCAACCTAAAATTTAAAATTCATACCATAAAATTGCACAAATTAAATGCCACGATTATTCATTGCCGTTGACCTGCCTGAAACAATAAAAGAAAACCTGGAATCCATGTCATTTGGCATCCCAGGTGCAAAATGGGTGTCCCCGGAACAGCTCCACCTAACCGTACGTTTTATAGGAGAGGTGGATGGTTCACTTTTCCGCGATATCAGAGACATTCTAGATGAAATAACCTTTGCATCATTTAGCCTGCAGCTTAAGGGTGTCGGATATTTCCCGCCCAGAGGAACACCGCGGGTACTCTGGGTCGGTTTGGAAAAAAGTCAGCAGCTGCTGCTCCTGCGCAAAAAAATTGATACCGCCCTTTTGCGCGCCAGAGTTGAGCCGGAAGGACGAAAATTTTCACCGCACATTACCCTGGCCCGCCTGAAAAACAGCCCGGTGCAGAAAATAGCGAACTTCCTCTCAGGCAACGGCCTGTTCAGCCAGGAACCTTTTCAGGTTGAGGACTTTAAGCTCTATTCAAGCACCTTGACACCCAAGGGCGCGTTTCATAAGGTGGAAAGGCTTTATCCTTTAACCTCTCAGGTTAAAGGATAAGTTAAAATGGAGAATGTAGAATTGAAAAAGCCGAAAACCGACTGCTTGAAGTTTATAACTTTTTCAACATTGTAACGGCATGCGCTGACATACCTTCCCCCCTGCCTTCAAACCCCATCTCTTCTGTTGTGGTGGCTTTCAAATTGATAGAATCAGGGGCAACGTTACAGGCTGCAGCAAGATTTTGTTTCATGGCAGCAAAATAAGATGAAAGTTTGGGCTCCTGGGCCACCACGGTTATATCAGCATTTCCAAGCACATAGCCCCTTTTCGCCACCAGCGCAGCAATATCCCTCAGTATTTCCAGACTGCTGATATCCTTAAATTGCTGATCGGTGTCGGGAAAATGCCGGCCTATGTCACCAGCCCCTGCAGCACCGAGCATGGCATCACAGAGGGCATGGGTCAGAACATCGGCATCCGAGTGTCCCTGCAGCCCTTTATCATAGGGTATTTCCTCCCCGCCCAAGATAAGGGGCCTGCCCGGTACCAGGCGATGAGCATCATAGCCATAGCCGCTGCAATATTGCAATTGGACTGTCAGACTTTTTTCTGTTTCCTGGTTTTCTCTAAGTATAGCCTTTGCAAGGATGAGATCTTCCGGTCTGGTGATCTTTATGTTTCTATCAGATCCTTCCACCACTTTCACGGGATGTCCCATGAGTTCAAGAAGTCCTGCCTCATCCGTGGCGATAAAATCTTTTTTCTCTGCTGCCAACCGGTAAGCTTCCTTAAGAAGCTCTTTTGCTGCGGCCTGGGGTGTCTGCGCCTGCCAGACACCCTCACGGCTGATTGTCCTGTTTATCACTTTTCCGCTGGAAACTGACTTCAAGGTGTCCTTCACCGGGATGGCAGCCATGGCCGCA
>JAFDBU010000208.1 GCA_019313095.1 Deltaproteobacteria bacterium
ATGTTTGTCAATCTGCCTCACAGGTTTAAAGGCACCCATATGAGCCGTTTTATAGAGATCTTGAATCAGTTTCATGGCGAATTTGATATAAAGAACCTGCGGTTGATTCTCGAGGAGATGAAAAGCAGGCTGGAGGCAGAGTCAGCTCATCTTGAGATCGAGTTTCCCTATTTTGTCAAACAGAAAATGTACCATGCCAATGCTATTGGTATTGGTGAGTATAGATGCAAAATGCACGGTATACTGGATGAAAATTATGAACTGGTCCTGCAGATAAGTGTTCCCATTGCACCACGTTTGAGACAGCATAACGGGGAAGGACTGCCTCGTTTCCCTGGTCATTGGGGTAATGCAATAATAAGTATTCGGTACCGTAATTTTATCTGGATTGAGGATGTTATTCAGATGGTTGAGGAAGTGATCGGCCAGAACCGTATAATTGATGGAGGTCTGGATTATGACATTGCACTTTCTGCCGGCCATCTCTCTGATAAATCGATGTTATCGGTCGAGAAAATAACAAAAGCCCTGGGTAGAAAACTTTCGGGCAATGAAGATATCCTAAGCTTCAGCATTACAGTAGAAAACCTGTCTGAAGGATATAAGACATTCGCTATATTGGATGGGCCACAAGCAGTTTGAAGCGGTGAGCAGCTGCACTGAGTATATTGTGCTCAGGCCCGTTTTGCAGGGTTAACGACATAAATTATACTGACAAGAGATTATGCAAAACGAATTACTTCTTGAAATAGGTTCTGAAGAGATTCCAGCCGGATTTATCGGGCCGGCCCTGGAAAATATGCAAAAGGCAATGGCTGAAAAATTGGCCGAGCAGAATCTGGATTACGATTCCATGCAGACAGCTGCAACGCCAAGACGTCTTGCCATCTGCGTTAAGGGACTAGTGTCACAGCAGCCTGACCGGCAGGAAGAATTTTTGGGACCGGCAAAAAGGGCAGCTTTTGACGAGGACAACAACCCGACAAAGGCTGCAGTCGGTTTTGCGCGTTCAAAGGGTGCCGCAGTCAAAGACCTTACTATTATAGACACTTCTAAAGGCGAGTATGTCATGATTGTCAGGCAGAACAGGGGGGAAAAGACGGAAAAACTTCTGCCGCAAATCCTGCAGGGTATTGTCTGTAAGCTGCCTTTTCCGAAATCAATGCGCTGGGGTGAAGGAAATACCTCGTTTGCCCGACCCATTCACTGGCTGCTGGCTCTCTATGAGGGCAGGAAGATTGATCTGCAGGTTGGTGATATAGCAAGTGGCACTACGACCCGCGGGCATCGTTTCATGTCTCCGGTGACGGTAGAAGTAAAGGATTTTGCGCACTACGTTGAAACACTGCGTCAAAATCATGTCCTGGTTGACCTGGAGGAAAGACGCCAGGAGGTGATACATGAAATAAACAGGGCGGCGGCAGAAAAAAGCGGGGTGCAGGGGGCATGTATCCTGGAGGATAGAGAACTCATTGATACGGTAACCAACCTGGTAGAGTATCCTCACGGGGTCTGCGGTACTTTTGAGGAACGGTTCCTAGAACTTCCGGATGATGTTCTTATCACTGCCATGCGCGAACACCAGAAATATTTCTGCGTCACTGACGGCAAGGGTCGTTTACAGGCCAAGTTTGTTTCGGTCAACAATACCCGTGTCCCGGATGAAAAGCTCGCCGCAGAAGGACACCAGAGAGTTCTGCGGGCCCGCCTCGAAGATGCTTTCTTCTTTTTTGAAGAAGACAGAAGCAGAAAGTTGGCAGACCGGGTTAAGGATCTGGCCGGTATCATTTTTCAGGCAAAGCTCGGTACAATGCTTGAGAAGACTGAAAGGGTCGCCGGATTAGCTGCCATTCTGGCGCAGAAACTGGCTCCAGAATATGCAGAAAATACAGAGCGTGCAGCCAGTCTGGCAAAAGCAGACCTGCTTACTGCCATGGTGAATGAATTTCCATCACTTCAGGGTGTTATGGGCCGGGATTATGCTCTTCTGGATAATGAGCCTCCAGAGGTGGCAACTGCGATTCTGGAGCATTATCTGCCGGTCAGGGCCGGTGGAGGTCTACCCAGCCGGATACCGGGAGCACTGGTCGGTATGGCTGACCGGCTTGACACCATTGCAGGATGTTTTGGTATAGGTCAGGTGCCGACCGGAACCACAGACCCCTTTGGCCTGAGAAGACTGGCTCTTGGTCTTTTGCACATAATTGAAGCAAATGGCTTTATATTGTCCTTGTCGGAAGCGATTGAGGCGGCTTTTGAACTTTACGGCAATAAACTTACCGAAGAAAAAGCCCCGGCAAAAAAAATGACTATCGATTTTATCAGGGGCAGGTTTGTTAATGATCTTATTGGACGGGGTTTCCCTGGCACTGCAGTTGAGGCAGTGACATCCGTTTCCTTCGATGATGTGGTTGACTGCCGGGCCAAAATAGATGCGCTGGCGACAATACAGAACCAGCCGGCTTTTACAGTGCTGGCAGCCGCATTCAAACGTGTTATGAACATCATTAAGGATAATGATACGACAGAAGTAAACATTGAACTCCTGGAAGACGGGGCTGAACGTAACCTTTATGAAGCATTTGTTACGGTTCAGGATGAAACAAAACCGTTTCTGCTGCAAAAGGATTATGGCAAGACACTGGAGATTATTCTGCGGATGAAAGAGCCGGTGGATATTTTTTTTGATGATGTTATGGTGATGACAGAGGATGCAGCTCTGCAGCAGAACAGACTTAACCTGTTGACTGCAATTTCAGGACTTTTTCTCAGGGTTGGAGATTTTTCCAAGATGCAGTCCGCAGCAAAATAAGGGAGTTAAATAAGATCATAATTGTCTATTTAATGTGGCAACCGGAACACTTAGTCGGAGCTGATCCCCTGTTCTGTTTGTGGCATTCTTTGCACAGCCCGTGAGCGGCCAGTTTGAAACTGTTGAGCTTCGGATTGGTCATGTCAGTATTATTGTGGCAGAAAGCACACTTTTTGATCCCCATACCTTCAATATAGGGAGACCTAACGCCATCTTCTGTTTTAGTATGATGGCATTGCTCGCAGGCAAAAGTTTCCTGGTGTTTTTTGTGAGTAAAACGGGCCGGTTTCTTGTTGGTAACTGTTTTAAGCTCCATTGTTACTGGACCAGTATCACCGGCCCTACAGTCGCTGTTTATCATGAGAAATCCCAGGATCAAGATGAACGCGGTTGAGAGCAGCAGGGATTTTTTAGACATGTGTTCTCCTGAATAGGTGTGAAAGAATATCTTCAATGGATTGATATTCATTATATTTATATTATTTTTCTTATTCGCTGCCAATTGGTTTGTCAAGACTCTTATGTATGTGATTCCCTAGCATCGAAATCACACTTTCCATAAACTGTCTGAATTTCCGGTGGGCAAACCAAAAGAGG
>JAFDBU010000209.1 GCA_019313095.1 Deltaproteobacteria bacterium
CAAAGTCCTGCCGGTGGAGCGTTCCATGTTTGCAGAGGAGTATGTCACCAACCTTATCGCATTTCTCAATATCGGTCTGACTGGTTTTGTTGTGGCCTCCTTAGCAGCCCGTTTCGTCTACCCTTCCATAGGGTCTGAAGGCGGCTCTTTTTATATTATCATGTCATCACCCCTATCAGCCGAAAGGTATATTCTCAACAAGTATTTTTTTTATGCATGGCCTTTTACCTGCCTTGCTTTGATCTTGCTGGTTGTATCCAACCATCTCCTCAATATCGAAGGTCCCATGTGGTGGATTTCGGTCATTACCGGTTTGATTATTACCTGGACTGTTCTGGCTATGGCACTCGGTTTTGGCGCAATTTATGCTGACTTCAAAGTGGAGAACAGGGCCGCCGCCCTGGGAGGAATCGGGGCTATCCTCTTTCTTTTTACTGCCATTGCCTTTGAAATGGCAATTATTTTTCTGGGAGGATCACCTGTCTACCGGCTGATGCGGGACTGGCTGAGACACGGTGTCATGCCTGCTCAACATCTGCTGACACTTATTGGCTGGATCTTTTTTTCCATCGCCGTTTCCCTGTTCCTTGCCCTGTTTTTCATCAGGATAGGGATAAACAAGCTGAAAACTTCAGGTTGATAAACTGATAAACTTTTTTCCAGGCGTTGCAAAATGATACTGCCGGCATTTAATGCAGCGCAATTAAATCCTAAAAATTGTCAGGCAGAATGTTCTGCTAATCTGCCGGTACATATCCTGTACCGTGACAGACCGGGCAGGTTTCTTCTTCAGTACACTGACAGTCAACCCATTCATCATCTTTCTGAGTGCCTCGCCATTCCATATCGCAGACACAGTTCCCTTCAATCTTTTTTTCTCCATTACACTCCGGGCAGACCTTCATATTTTTATCAGTCATGATCGTACCTCCTTAGAGTTGTATCATTAGTAACTGTTTTCTTATTTATATAATATACACAAAGATGTATAGCTTCAAGAAAATGTAGTTGATCAATACCTTGGGCTTGAGGCATCAGCTGCGGTAATCGGCATTGATTTTGATATAGTCAAGTGACAGATCGCAGGTAAGAATTTCTGCTGCTGCCTTGCCATTCTTCAAATCAACAGTGACGGCAAATGCTTTCTGCTTCAGAACTTCAGTTGCACCTGCCTCTGCTTCAAGCCCCCGTGCCAAACCATCTTGTACCAGTTGGATCTCATCAAAGAAAATGTCAACCCTGTTCTGATCAAACTCAATGCCTGAGCGGCCCAGAGCTGCTATTATCCGGCCCCAGTTGGCATCTTCGCCGAAAAATGCTGTTTTTACCAGAGGTGAATTGGCGATGGTGCGGGCTGCCAGTTCAGCGTCTTTTTCAGTGGCAGCATTGATGACCCTTACCGTCACGGTCTTAGTGGCACCTTCACCGTCTGCAACGATCTGCAGGGCCAGGTCTTTTAACAGGTCTGCCAGGGCAGCTGCAAAAGTCCTGCCCGCCTCACTGTCCGGGTCAATGATCTCAGGATTGCCAGCGGTACGGTTTGCCAGTACCAGAACAGTGTCATTGGTACTTGTATCTCCGTCAACGGTAATGCGATTAAATGAAAATTTTACTGCAGTTGCCAAATGGAGCTGCAGGATATCTGCCGCAATATCTGCATCAGTCATGACAAAACAGAGCATGGTGGCCATGTCAGGCATGATCATGCCTGCTCCTTTTGCCATGCCGAACAGCTTTATCTCACTGTTGTCGATCATGCAGGTCCGGTCCGCGATTTTGGGAGCCGTATCTGTTGTCATGATGGCCCGGGCAACTTCATCGTAGCCGGTTGACGAGAGGCCGAAAACCAGTTTATCCAAAGCAGAGACAATTTTTTCAACCGGTAGCTGTTCCCCAATAACACCAGTTGAAGCTACCTGTACCAGGTTCTCGTCAATATTCAGGGCCGCCGCGGTCACGCCCGAACAGGTTTGCGCCGCCTGCAGACCCAGTTTTCCTGTACAGGCATTTGCCACACCACTGTTAACCAGTATCGCCTGGGCCCTGCCCTGCCTGATGCGTTCCATATCAAGCAACACCGGCGCCGCCTTTACACGGCTTGTCGTAAAAACACCGGCAGCAGCGCAAGGCTCTTCAGAAAATATGAGACCGAGATCCAAGCGGTCTTTTTTCCGAATTCCAGCAGCAACAGCAGAATATTTGAATCCTTTTATGAGCAATGGCTTAGCCTATATATCTGTTAAAGATTATGTAACGACTATTTGACCCTGCCACAGCATTTTTTATACTTTTTGCCACTGCCGCATGGGCAGGGATCATTGCGACCGATCTTGTCACCCTCCCTTTTCAGTGGCTGCTGCTGTTTCTGTTCTGCTTCACCACCTCCACGGCTTAAACGCATCTCTGCCTGCTGCCGCTTTCTCTTTTCCAGGGCCTCCCGGTCAACATCCTCTTCGCTGGCAATCTTAATGCGGAACAGGGTGGTCAATGTCTGCTGCTTTACGGTTTCTATCATGTTGGCAAACATTTCAAAACCCTCGCGTTTATATTCATTAAGAGGATTTTTCTGGCCATAACCGCGCAGTCCGATGCCTTCCTTAAGGTGGTCCATGTTGAGCAGGTGCTCCTTCCAGTAAGTGTCAACCATCTGCAGGAAAATAACCCTTTCAAGATAACGCATGCCCTCAACACCTATTCTCTCTTCCTGCTCCTCATAGGCACGCCGGGCAATCTGGAGCAGCGTATCGAGGAACTTATCATGGTCCAGATCCTGCTTGTCAGCATCCTCCAGTTCAGGTGTAAAACCGATAATTCCCTGCAGCCGTTCATTGATCTCCTGCCAGTCCCAATCTGGAGAGGTGACTTTCGTTTCAACAAACTCAGCGGCAACGGACTCCATCTCTTCCGTGATTATCTCTTCGATGATGGGCTTGATGTCCTTGCTGTCAAGTGCTTCACGCCGCTGCTGGTAAATGACTTCCCTCTGCTTGTTCATGACATCGTCATACTCCAGCAGATGTTTACGGATGTCAAAATTGTGGCCTTCCACCTTGCGCTGGGCGTTTTCAATGGCATTGCTGATCATTTTATGTTCAATGGGCTCATCTTCATCCATACCAAGCTTGTCAAGAATGCCGGAAATCCTGTCCGAACCGAATATACGCAACAGGTCATCCTCGAGGGAAAGATAGAAGCGTGATGAACCGGGATCCCCCTGCCTGCCTGAGCGGCCCCGCAGCTGGTTGTCAATGCGCCTGGATTCATGCCGGCTCGTACCGAGAATATGCAGGCCGCCAAGGTCGGGCACCTCTTTGCCCAGCTTGATATCAGTACCCCGACCGGCCATATTGGTGGCAATGGTAACCCTTCCCTTCTGGCCTGCTTCTGCGATAATCTCTGCCTCTTTTTCATGATGTTTGGCATTGAGCACTGAATGCCTGATGCCCTCTTTTTTGAGCAGATTGGATATCTTTTCAGAAACATCAATGGAAATCGTGCCGACCAGTACCGGCTGACCCTTTTCATGCAGCGCCTTAATCTCACGGATGACCGCCCTGTATTTTGCCGGG
>JAFDBU010000210.1 GCA_019313095.1 Deltaproteobacteria bacterium
ATAAAGGTGGCAAGCGTAGATATCAGACAAAGGCGTATAAATTTTGTCCTTGAATGAAAGGATAGGGTCCAAGGTTTCAAGGGTAAAAGAAAGTGAAGTATTGGTGTGGTGTTTTACATTGAAATTTTAGTCCGGTTTTTAAATTTCTATTTCATAAATTTCATGCAGAAAACTAGGCTGTTTCAAATAACCCCGGTACCGGAAATTAAAAAAAAGATGCTCGATAATATCTCCATTGTCCTTATGGAACCCAAGTATCCTGAAAATATAGGGGCTGCTGCCCGTTGCGCCATGAACATGGGAATTTCACGCCTGATCGTTGTTTGCACTGAAGCGCCTGACCAGGAAAAGATGCTGAAAATGGCGACCCACAAGGCTGCCAGTCTCATCAAAGGTCTGAAGCGATTCAGAAATCTCGATGAAGCCCTGGGACCTTTTTCCCATGTTGTTGGTACAACTGCCAGACAGGGCAGAAAAAGAAGGATTGAAAACAGCCCGCGTTTTATGCTGGACACTATTCTGCCCTTGCTTGAAAATAATCAGGTTGCCCTGCTTTTCGGTCCTGAAAACAGGGGGCTTACCAATGATGACCTTAAATATTGCCAGACAACAGTGACCATTCCGACGGCGGATTTTTCATCCCTCAACCTGGCACAGGCCGTGGCCATTCTATGCTATGAACTCTACTGGGGTGTTATGTATTTCGGCAAAGATCTGCACTCCGCACCCAAGCTGGCAACTTCCCATGAACTGGAAGGTATGTATGAGCACGTTGAAAAAATGCTGAACCGTATCGGTTTTTTACGGACAGATGACAGCAGCTACTGGATACGCAATATCAGGCATTTTCTGGGCCGGGTGGGATTGCGCGCCAAAGAAGCACGTATCATTCGCGGTTTCTGCCGCCAGTTTCTTTGGTATGAAGAGCAGCTGAAAAAGTCTGGTCCTGATACCCTTCGAAATGAAAATTTCCGAATTTCTCTTGACGCTGAACTGAATGAGGAGGGGAAAGAGGACTCTGTGCAAAGAGTTTTTCACAAAAGATCCAAATAGGTATATTCCTTTAATCCTTTCTCATATTCATTCAACAGACGCATAGCCTCGTTTGGCCGTAGCCGGTCATCTTTTATCGCCCTGTCAAACTGTCGTTTCATGAGGCGGGCAAGCTCATTGCCGGAATACTGCACCAGTCCGAGGACTTTTTCCATTGTTGTCCCTTCAATGGTTTCCTCAATATAATAGCCTGAATCTTCATCTTCATCGAGAAAGACATGCGCCTCATTAACCCGTCCGAAAAGGTTGTGCAGGTCTCCCATGATGTCCTGGTAGGCAGCGGTTAGAAAGACGCCAAGATAATATGGCTTATTATCCAGAGGGTGTAAATTGAGAGTATCCACTCCTTCTTCATAATGGCTGATGAATTTTGACACCTTGCCGTCTGAATCACAGGTAATGTCTACCAGGGTTCCTTTTTCAGTGGGTTCTTTATTGAGACGGTGGAGTGGCATGATCGGAAAGAGCTGGCCAAAGCCCCAGTGATCGAGCAGTGACTGGAATACGCTGAAGTTGCATAGATACTGTCCGCTTAAGGTGTATTCCATGGCCATTATTTCTTCGGGAATATAGTCAGCCCCCTTGTAATACTTGAATACCTCGGCACTGATAAGCCAGAAAAACTTTTCAACTTCGGCCTTTATTTCCAGACCGATGAGGCCGAGCTCGAAATGGGTCTGCGTTTCCTCCCGGAGTTGGAGGGCATCATGGTAAGACTCTAGGGGATTGTCAGGATTAATACTACTGTAGGTAGACCAGGCTTCTTCAAGCAGCCTGTGCTTTAACTTCGGTTTGACTGCTGTTTTTATATCCGGGATTTTTTTTATGTGACCAAAGGCCTCAACAACAAGAACAGAGTGATGTGAGACAACAGCACGTCCGCTTTCGTTGATTATCACAGGATGCTCAACACTTTCAAGGTCGCAGACATCCATGATGTTGTAAATTATATCCCGGGCATATTCATTAAGGGAATAGTTGGCGGATGAGTGAAAGGTGGAGCGGCTGCCGTCATAATCCACACCGAGACCGCCTCCCACATCCAAATACTCAAGATCATGACCGAGTTTTTTAAGCTTGGCATAATACATGGCAGCTTCCCTGGTTGCCTTTTTGATGGTCAGAATATCCGGGACCTGTGAGCCGATATGAAAATGAACTAGCTTGAAACAGTCGGCCATGTCAGCTTCTTTGAGCAACTCTGAGGCCTCAAGTATTTCAGGTGCAGTGAGGCCGAATTTCGCTTCATCACCGGTGCTCTTAAACCATTTTCCCTGACCTCTGCTGGAAAGTCGGATACGAATGCCCAAGCGTGGATTGACCTTGTATTTACGGGCATATTTAATGACATTTTTAACTTCTTCGACTTTTTCAACAACAAGGATAACCTTCTTGCCGAGTTTCATGCCGATCAGTGCTGTTTTTATGAAAAGATGGTCCTTATAGCCGTTGCAGATGATCAGGCTCTCCGAGTCTTCATGAAAAGCAAGTGCAGCAAAGAGTTCCGGTTTTGAACCCACTTCAAGCCCGTAGTGAAAAGGGCTCCCGGCATCGATGATTTCCTCAACCACTTCACGCAGCTGATTGACCTTTATGGGGTAAACTCCTCTGTAGATTGATTTATAGTTGAATTCTACAATTGCATCGTTAAAGGCGTTGTTGATCCTCTCAACCCGGTCACGCAGCAGATCCTGAAAACGAATCAGCATCGGGAAGTGTAGCCCCTGTTCCAATGCTTCATCAACCACGTCCAGGATCCTTATACTGGCGCCTCGCTCCTTCAAAGGTGCAACTATGACATCGCCTTTGGTGTTAATATCAAAGTAGCGCAGACCCCAGCGTTCAATACCGTACAACTCCCTGGCATCTTCAATCGACCACACTTGAGTGTTCTCAGAAACTTCCACAGATTTTTTTTCTTTTTTCGGCGTCATTTTTTCCCGGTGATTTCTTTTAACCGACCGCCAGGCCAATTAATTTATAAACAAGTTTTGCAGCTGTAAAATCAGGAGCCTGCATCCCTCTGATGGGTGCCAGCTCTACGACATCAAAACCGCAGATCATTCTTTTTTCAGCCACTTTGTGCAGCAAGTCCATTACCTGGTACCAGGTCAAACCACCGGGTTCCGGTGTGCCTGTTGCAGGCATGATGGAGGCATCAAAGCAGTCAACATCAAAGGTTATATAGAGCTCCTCCGGAAAATCCCGGGGCAGGATCTCAGCTGGAATACCACCAATATACAGATCTGCGGCATCCAGACTTTTTATATTGTGGGTTTTGCGAAATGTATCTTCTTCCTCGGAAAGACTGCGAATGCCGATCTGGAAAAACGGTATTCCCATATCATGCACCCGACGCATAACACAGGCATGGCTCAGGGGATTACTTTCATAGGAATCCCTCAGGTCGGCATGAGCATCGAACTGGACTACCCCGATTTTTCTGTTGGTACGCTCAAAGGCTTTCAAGGCCCCAAGGGTTACCGTATGCTCGCCTCCCAGGATTGCAGGAACACCTTTTTTTTCTATTACCATTGCCACTTCCGCGGCAATGGCTTCAAGGTCTTTTTCTGTTTCATCAGCTTGGCATGCAAGCGGTTGATGGGTGTAGATACCGGCTTTTCCTGGAACGGTTTTGCCGTCAAATGCTTCCAGCTGCAGGGAAGCTGCAAGAATTGCTCCTGGTCCTGCAGCAGTGCCGCTTCCATATGATACGCTTTTTTCCAATTCCACTGGAATTATATGGATACGGGCCTGGTCATATGGTGCCGGTGTGATGTCAAGCTCAAGAAAAGATGGATAGGCAGGGTTTTTCATCATCGCAGTATTTATCTATGACAGTCTGGATCGATAATCATCGTAGCCAAATTGTTTAATGACAGTAACCTGGTCTTTATCAGGTTCATAGGTTGCTATGGCCGGTAATTGAACCCCGTTGAAGGTGTTGTTTTTTACCATTGTGTAGTGGAGCATATCAAGAAAAACAAGTTTTTGCCCTGCGATTAGAGGATTCTCAAATGAATAATAGCCGATAACATCCCCTGCCAGACAGCTGAGCCCTGCCAGTTGGTAAGTGTGTTTTTTC